>DASQXC010000022.1:0-3532 GCA_035639935.1 Terriglobales bacterium | reverse complement strand
CAGCCTACGCAAGCCGTTGACCACGCGGCAGACGGCGGCAAACCACTCCAGGTCGCGCGCAAATTCGGCGGAATCCGCCGCTTCTGTGTGCAGGGTGGTGAGCGAGTAGGGAATGCCGTACTGCTTCAGGTTGTTGCAGGCCGACATCTTGCCGCAGAAGCTGTCGCGGCGAAAGGCAATGGTCATCTTGGAGCGGTCGTCCGGCGTCGCCTGCACCAGCACGGGAACGCGCAATCCCGCCCAGCGCAGCGTGTCGGCGATGGCGCGCTCTTCGCCGAAATTGGGCAGGGTCACAATGATCCCGTCCAGGCGATCGCGGCTGCGCTGGAAAAGCTCGGCACAGCGGTGCGCCTCCTCACGCGTCTCCACCGCGCCGTACTTGCTCTCTTCGGGAGTAAGCACCACAACATTGTGTCCCGCATCCTGCAGCACGCGGACCATCTCCTCACGCCCGCTCTTTGCCAGGTGATCGGGAAAGAAGCCGCGGTTCCCGACGATGAGTCCGAACGTCATTTTTTCGTTGACTGCCATAACGACTCCTCGGTGCAACGAGTGCCCGCGCCGCCAGGCCTCTGCCGGGGCTGCCGCGGCGCAAACCGAAGCGAATACCACGCTCCCAGCAGCAACAGCAGCGCTCCCCACCACAGGCTGGCGTGCAGGTGGAATAGCACGACGGGACGCGCGGGAGGATGAAACCATTCCCAAATGCCGGCTGCCACAATCAATGCTCCGTTCCCCAGAAGCGAGAGGCCGATGAAAAACCAGATGGAAATTCCGCTTTCGCGCATTCCTTGCCTACCAGAACAGAAGATTGAGCACCACGAATCCGAAACCCACCACGGCAGCCCAGAACACCGGTCGCTGGTGCAGCGGCACCGCGGCCTCCCGCGGGATGACAGTGACGCCGTACACCAAGCCTTGGAGTTCCGACTCCGGCCGGGGACGCGTCATCAGGCTGACCAAATAGGTGACGGCGAAGCACACCAGGCATGACCATAGCGCCCGGTACATGTTCTCCGCCATCGCCTTCGCATTGGGGGAAAGCGCGATGTAGCGCAGCGCATCGGGGTTCACCTTCACCCACGCCCACATTCCTATGGACGATGCGGTTCCGGCAAGCAGTCCCCAGAAGCCGCCTGCGGGCGTGGCGCGCCGCCACAACATGCCCAGCACCACGGTGCCAAACAGGGGCGCGATGAAGAAGCTGAACAGCGCCTGCACGTAATCCATGATGCTGGCGAATTGCATGACCAGATACGCTGTGCCGATGCTGATGAGCACACCCAGCACGGTAGTCCAGCGGCCCATGTTCACGTAATGATGGTCGCCCGCGTTCTTGCGCATCAGCGCACGATAGATGTCGTAGGTCCAAACCGTGCTGAAGGCGCTCACGTTTCCTGCCATGCCCGACATGAAGCCGGCGATCAGCGCGGTGATACCCAACCCCAGAAGCCCAGGACCGCAATAGCGCGCCAGCATCAGTGGCAGGACCTCGTTGTAACTGTGCGTACCGCCCGCCACCGCCACGGTTTCGCCCGTCAGCTTCGTGGGCAGCACCGCCAGGCCCAGCAGCCCCGGCAGAATGACGATGAACGGCACCAGCATCTTGAAGGCCGCGCCGATAACCGGCGCCATCTTGGCCGAGCGCAGGTCCTTGGCGGCGAGCACACGCTGCACCACAAGAAAATCGGTGGTCCAGTAGCCGAACGAGATGATAGCCCCCAGGCCGAAGACAATGCCGGTCCAATGGATGCCCATGGGATTATCGTTGAATGAGCCGAGCGTGGCCCACACGTGGGTGTAGGTGGGGGAAACGTTGCGCGCGATCTGCTCCTTGAGTTGCCTCCAGCCGCCGGTTTCCACCAGCCCCAGTACCGGAACCAGCAGCGCCCCCGCCCAGATCAGGACGAACTGCAATACCTCGTTGAAAATCGCCGAGCGCAGTCCGCCGAGCGCAACATAGATAGCCACCGTCAGGGAAGAAACCCAGATGCTGAAGTGAATGTCCCAGCCCAGCACCACCTTGAGCACCAGCGCCATCGAGTACATGTTGATGCCGCTCATCAGCACGGTCATGAAGGCGAAGGAAATGGCCGACAAGGCGCGGCTGGGTTCGCCGAAACGCAGCTTCAGATAGCCGGGGACAGAATGCGTGCGCGAGATGTAGTAGAACGGCATCATGACCAGCGCGAGAAAAAGCATGGCCGGAATGGCGCCGATCCAGTACCAGTGCACGGCCAGAATGCCGTATTGGTACGAGGCCGCTGCCCATCCCATCAACTCCAGCGCCCCCAGATTGGCCGAAAGAAAGCTGAGTCCCGCGATCCAGGCGGTCATCTCGCGCCCGGCGAGGAAGAAGTCTTCGCCGGTGTTGGCTTGCCGGCGCAGATACCAGCCGATGATCAGCACCAGGGCGAAATAGAAGCCGATAATGACGACGTCCACGGAGGACAACGAAACCAGCCGCGGAGCGGCCAAAATCGCGAAACCGAGGTTCATCGGCTGCACCCCTTTTGGCCGTAGTACGCCGCGGCACCGTGCTTGCGGAGAAAGTGTTTGTCGTGCAGCGCGGAGGCGATGGGTGCCGATTCAGGATTGAGGGCGAGCGTGAAATACGCTGTGCGGGCGACCGCCTCCAGAATCACGGCATGATGCACCGCCTCGCTGGCGCTTGCGCCCCAGGCAAATGGCCCATGATTCGCGACCAGCACACCCGGAGCTGCCGCTGGCGAGGTGCAGGCCAGGGCCCGCACAATCGCTTCGCCCGTGTTCTTCTCGTACGCCGAGGCGATTTCTGCTTCGGTCAGCGGCTCAGTGACCGGCACCGGCCCATGAAAGTAGTCGGCGTGCGTGGTTCCCAAACATGGGATCGGGCGCTGCGCCTGCGCCCACGCCGTCGCGTATTCGGAGTGCGTGTGGGCAACCCCGCCCAGCTCAGGAAACGCGCGATAGAGCACCAGGTGGGTTGGTAGATCGGACGACGGCCGCAATTCGCCTTCGACAACATTGCCCTGCAAATCCGTTACTACCAGATCAGCGGGACACATGGTTTCGTAAGGAACCCCGCTGGGCTTAATCACCACCAGCCCCTTCTCGCGCACCAAGCCGCTGGCGTTGCCGAAGGTGTAAAGCACCAGCCCCTTGCGCACCAGTTCCAGGTTCGCCTCCAGCACTTCCTCACGCAGCCGTCGCAGCAACATTCTGACTCCATCCCGGGTTCCGCTGGCGCCAGCGCGCCGTCAGCCAAGCTGTGAAGAGATGGTCGCCACCGGCAAGCGTGGCAAGTCCATCCTCAGGTTTTTCCCATCCACGGCCACCGGATGCGGCTTGGGAACCACTTGGTCCGGTTGCTCGAAGCTGTTATACGCGTTCCAGTCTGCGTCATGCAGGATGCGAGCGCTGGTCGCCCGCACCGAGGCCCCACGCAGAACGCATTCGATGATCTTGTCCTCGGTGCAGACCACGAGGCGTTGACGGAACACGTTGGGGTCTCCGGCGAGCCCGCTATTGGCTCGCTGGGGTGGGCTGGCGG
>DASQXC010000021.1:0-2895 GCA_035639935.1 Terriglobales bacterium | reverse complement strand
GCCAGCATTTGCCGGAGTTTGTCGATCAGCTCACGCCACAGGGGCGGCTGCCGACCGAAGATGAAGCATCGCGAATGGTGTGAACGCACGCATGCGGCGTCCCGTGCATTCGCGCAAACAGCCATGGAGCAAGCTGAACTCTTCGAGAGACAGTCTGAATACCCTGCGGGCTTCCGGTACGTGCGCGAATTCATCTCGGGGGGCAGGAGCAGCGCTTGCTCAATGATTTGCAACGGCTGGAGTTCAAGCCTTTCAAGTTCCACGGATTCCTCGGAAAGCGGCGGATCGTCTCATTCGGGTGGCGCTATGACTTCAACGGCGGGGGCTTGCAACAGACGGACGACATTCCGCCGTTCCTTCACGCGCTCCGCCGCGAGGCTGCGGCTTTCGCCAAGTTGAGGGCCGGCGATTTGCAACAGGTGCTCCTTACCGAATATCGCGCAGGCGCGACGATCGGGTGGCACAAAGACCGATCCGTGTTCGGCGACGTGGTGGGCATTTCGCTGCTATCGGCGTGCACCTTCCGCTTGCGCAAAAAAATACATTTCGGCTGGGAGCGCGCTTCCGTCGAGCTGGAGCCGCGATCGGCTTATCTTCTCCAAGGCGAAGTGCGCCGCGAATGGGAGCACAGCATTCCGGCGGTGACCAACCTTCGATATTCCATCACGTTTCGAAACTTCCGAGCTTGAACCGATGGCCTCCTCGATGCATCCGGGGGTGCGAACCATCTTGCGGAATAGGCTCGTCGACTTAACGATCTCAATAGGAGGCAACTATGAGTATCCTTTGGATCATTCTGATCGGGTTTCTGGCCGGGGTCCTGGCCAAGCTCATTCATCCCGGGCCGAATGAGCCCTCTGGCTTTATTTTGACGACGTTGCTTGGCATCGCCGGCGCCTTCGTCGCCACGTATTTGGGGCAGGCCATCGGCTGGTACCGGGCCGATCAAGGGGCGGGGCTGATTGGCGCCACTGTGGGCGCGATCATCGTCCTGTTCGTGTGGGGCATGTTCGCGAAACGCACATCTGCGTGACCAACGACATTCCTGTCGCTGACATGGCAATGGTGCGGCGACAGCATAATTGTCCGTAGATCGGAGGTGGGTGAGCGCGAAGGCGTGTAATCCACCAATGTGCTGATGGACAACGATGGACTACGGCGCCGTCAGCGCGTTTACGCGCGTCTACGCCCTGGAAGCCGGGCGTGAGCCGCCCTTAGGAACGCGCAGCGCCTACCCACGCCACGAGTACAAACGTCAATACATCGGCCGATAACCGCCGAAGGACGGCTGCTCCGCAGAGCCTGCCGGCTCGACCGGCTGCGATCGACGCACGAATCGCTTCCGACTCTGCCCCGTGCTTTGCGCTCGTGCCCTCTTCACCTCGGGCTTCACCTCGGGCAGCTGCGGCGACGATGCACCGGTCGTTTCCGGTTCCCGGGTCAGACCGGCATTACGTTTGGCAGCTTCGCGCTCGGTCCGCAGCACCTCGACGTAATTCAGGATACGGGGCGAAGCGTTATGTGCGGCCATCCCTGGGTTTGGCAGTCGCGTCGGCTGCATCAGGTAATACAGCGCGAGCGCAAAGCATGCCCCCACTGCGCAGTAGATGCACAGGTGCATGGCGAGCGCCCCCGCCAGGCCGTGGAAGTTTCGTTGCAAAGGTCGGGGCATGCATGCCCAACCTCATCGCCGTGCGTTCGTTCCGCGCCGAGAAGTACTTTCCGATTTTGTCGCAGCCTGATTGTGGGCGAAGCACGGTCTCCTCGCAGAGCGCCCGGCTCGGCACAAGCTTCAAACTGATCGGCCGAGGCATGGTCATCGCACAAACAAAAACCCCGCCGGGGGAGCACCGCGGCGGGGTGATTGCGGCCCGTACGCGGAAGGGAGGGTCCACCTTCGATCGGGCCAAACTGGCGCGATGATGTCACCAAAGGGGATGGCGGTCAGTCCGATTGGCGACTCTGGAACCCAGAATTCGTATGGCGTGCTTAATTTGCCGCCCGCAGGTCTCTCCCTGGCGACAGGCCTTGGTCAGCGTCGGCGGGGATACGGCCCGAACGAGATGCGGGAGTTCTGCGGGATGCCCAGCGCCTGGTTCAGATGCGGCTCGTCGAGAACGTCCCAGAGCCGGCCGATGATCTCGCGGTCGCTCTGCGAGTGATCCGAAACCACGACCTCGACCGCGCGCAGCACGAAGCTGA
This sequence comes from Terriglobales bacterium, assembly GCA_035639935.1. Classification (GTDB taxonomy): domain Bacteria; phylum Acidobacteriota; class Terriglobia; order Terriglobales; family Acidobacteriaceae; genus JAHFUA01. The sequence goes on along the minus strand of DASQXC010000021.1, from coordinate 693 downwards.
GAAACGTGTCGCTGCTCTGCAGCAACGCCGCCTGGACGACGGGCGCCCGCACGAGATCGCGCAAGCGCGTGACCGTCAAGTCGTCGGCCACGTGGTGCATGGGTGGCGCGTTTTGCCACAGGAAATCTTGCGCCGCCCGGATCGCGGCCTCGATGGCGCGTTGAGAATTCATGCCGGAAAAACGCGCGGCGAACCTCGCCTGTTCCAACGGTCTTTCTGCCTCGGCATGAGCAGATTGCCGTCCCCGCGAAAGGGGGACCTATAACCCCAGGCCGGTGGTCATGGGTCCTTCGTGGGGACGATACCAGCCAGAGTCGCTGATTACCCCTCGACGCGCTCAACCTCGATATTGACGCACTCGCCGATCTCGCAGCGATAACCGGCGCCGGCGGCAAGCAGCTCCTGCGCCTCTTCGGCGGAGTGAGCTTCCACGCACCATTGCTCGGTGCGCGTGACGTGAACGGTGGCGTGGTAGGTCTTCAGGGCGGGCCTGCGCTCAGGCCTTTGTTTGAGAACGGCGACAGCCATGGGTTGCTCCGGGACGAATCACCTGCGGAGCAGAGTCTAACTGGCCTTGCGAGCGAGAACAAATCGGCAACGCAAGTCTGCCATGGCGACAAATGCCTCCATCGTGGAGGCGGAACGGGATAGCGTCAGCTACCGTTGACGTAAGTGTCCGCTCATTGAACAGGA
>DASQXC010000020.1:0-4448 GCA_035639935.1 Terriglobales bacterium | reverse complement strand
GAGGGTTGCGATCATCCCTGCTCGTTTTGCATCATCCCGCAACTTCGCGGCAAGTTCCGCTCGCGGCGCTTCGAGTCGGTGGTGGCGGAGGCAGAGCGGATGGCACGCAACGGCGTCCGCGAGATCACATTGATTGGCCAGGACACCACCTGCTATGGCGAAGACCTTGGCTTAAAAGACGGCCTCGCGCTGCTGCTCGAGCGACTCGCCGTCATCGAGGAACTGCGCTGGATCCGCTTTCTTTATGTGTATCCCAACAAGATCACCAGACGACTGCTCGAGACAGTGGCGCGTCACGAAAAAATCTGCTCTTATATCGACGTTCCCTTGCAGCATGCGTCGGCCGGTGTGTTGAAGCGCATGAAGCGCGGCGGCGGGCATGAGCTTTTCCTGCGCTCTATCGAAACGATGCGGCGTACGATTCCCGGCCTGACGCTGCGGACCTCGTTTGTCGTCGGCTTTCCCGGAGAGACAGAACAGGACTTTGACGAGCTTTGCGCCTTTGTACGCGCGGCCGAGTTCGACTGGCTGGGTGTCTTCGGCTATTCCGACGAGGAAGGCGCGGCCAGCCATGCCTTCGGCGACACAATTGAACCCGCAGAGATCGAGCGCCGCCGGCGCAAGCTGATGCAGATCCACAAGCAGATCAGCCGGCGCAAGAAAGAAGCGTTGGTCGGCCGCAGGTTCGACCTGCTGCTTGAGGGAGCCTCCGGGGAAACCGACTTGCTGTGGGAAGGCCGCACCGAGATGCACGCTCCGGAGATCGATGGCAAAGTCTTCGTCAACGATTTCGGCAACCACGCCGCCCCCCGGCCCGGTGAGTTCTACCCATGCGAGGTGACGGAGGCGCACGACTACGATCTGGTCGTAAAGCTGGTGAACTGAAAACCGCCGAGTACGCAGAGGACGCCGAGAATTCAAAAGGTATCCACAACATCAGCTACTCTGGGTCTCGGCAGTGGAACGAAACTGGCAACTGGCTAATGCCAATTGACAACTGATTTTCCATGGCTCGGCGTAAACGCGTACTCAGCCTGCGCTGCCCCACCTGCAAGAAGCTGGTGCTGCGCTCGGATCCCGAGTTCCCTTTCTGTTCGGAGCGCTGCCGGCTGATCGATCTCGGCAAGTGGGCGAGCGACGGCTACGTGGTCTCGACCCCGATCTTCGATCCCGACGAGCCGGAGCAACACCGCCCGGCAGAGCACCATCAGAACAAGAACGCCGCGGGAGGCGCCGATTTCGGAAAAGCCGATCCCCAACGACGCTGACGACCCCACTCTTGCGGAGCAAGCGCGCCCTGAGCGGACGATCTGGGCATGGGCGGTGGGAACACTGGTGGGAGTTGGCTTTTGGCGCCCTGGCTCCGGCACTTGGGCCTCAGCCATCACCGCAACTGCATGGTGGGCTTTCGCACACTATCTCATTCCAGTGCGTGTCCAATGGATTGCTACCACCCTCTTGGTGTGGATTGTGCTCATCGTAGGGATCCCGGCTGCGGGTATCGTGTCGCGCGAGTGCGAGCAGGAGGATCCCTCGCACGTGGTGATTGATGAGGTGGCAGGGCAGTTAATCGCCCTCCTCGGCGTTCCTCTGCACTGGCAATCGGTGATTCTCAGCTTTATACTTTTCCGGGTTCTCGATATTTTGAAGCCGCCGCCGCTGCGCCGCCTGGAGAAGATTCAAGGCGGGGCCGGTATTGTGCTCGACGATGTTGGAGCCGGCTTGTATGCGCTGCTTGGTGTCCAGGCGCTGGTTCATTGGCGCGTTCTAGCTTGAGCCCCGTTCGCGAGCCTCGGCACCCTCAATTAGCTGGATATGAGCATCTCCAACCGCTTGCTGGGCAAGAAGAACATCAACGGCAAGCCGCACATCGAGACTATCGTGCCAGCCGCAGCTCTGCCCGGCGGCGAGGTGCGGATCATCGGCAGCGGGCTTAAGCCCCCGGAATTGCGTCGTCCGCGGGTGCAGTTCGGCGAAGTCGAGGGCGCCGTGGTCATCGCGTCCGACGATTTCGTGATCGCTCGCGTGCCCGATGGCGCGGTCACCGGGCCTGTCGTGGTGTCTACTAACGGTTCGGTGTCGAACGGGCATGAGGTCCAGGTGGCGGTGCCCATCGCCGAAAATCTGCACCCCGTGGCCAATCCCGCGCTGGATGCCGAAGGAAATATCTACGTCACGTTTTCGGGCTCACGCGGCCAGAAAGCTCCGGTCTCCGTCTTCAGGATCGACACCAACTATGTGGTGAAACCATTCCTCTCAGATATCATGAACGCTACTGCGATCGCCTTCGATCGCGCGGGACAGCTCTACCTTTCCTCCCGCCATGACGGGACCGTGTACAAGGTCGCGCCGAATGGAACCATGTCGTCGTACGCAGAGGGAATGGGCGTCGCTACCGGCATTGCGTTCGACCGCGAGGAAAACCTCTACGTGGGCGACCGCACCGGGACAATCTTCAAAATCAGCCGCGACCGGCAAATCTACGTGTACGCCACGCTGGAGCCCAGCGTGGCGGCGTATCACCTGGCGTTCAGTCCAGCGGGCGTGCTGCACGTCACCGGTCCAACGACTTCCAGCTACGACGCGGTCTACTCCGTCGATTCGCACGGCACGGTTTCGGTATTCTATCGCGGTTTGGGACGCCCGCAGGGGCTGGCCTTCGATGTGGAAGGTAATCTGTACCTCGCCGCATCGCTCGCCGGCAAACGCGGCATCGTACGCATTACGCCCGACCGCAAGGCATCGCTCGTCGTCTCCGGACAAAATCTGGTGGGGCTGGCCTTCGCACCCGGACGTTCCGCCATCCTTGCTACCAATAATGCCGTCCATCACCTTTCGTGGGGAATTCAGGGTAAGCCGCTGCTAGATTAGCTTGGCAGCACTTTAGACGCAGCGACACAGAGGCACTGAGTTTTTGAAATCCGGCTTCGTCTGTGCCTCGGTGCCTCTGTGGCTGATTTACACTCTCTCTGTGGACGCCGAGATTATCGCCATTGGCTCTGAGCTGTTAACCCCATTTCGCCAGGACACGAATTCTCTTTATCTCACCGAGCAACTGAACCAGCTCGGGGTCGAGGTGGCGTTCAAGACCGTAGTCGGCGATAGGCGTGGTCACCTGGTGCGAGTGGCAAAGACCGCACTCGGTCGCGCCGACCTTATCATCTTCATGGGCGGCTTGGGGCCGACCGAGGACGACCTGACGCGGGAAGCCGTGGCGGCCGCACTCGGCCTCAGGCTGCGGCGCGATCCCGAGCTGGTGGCGGCGTTGTACGCGCGCTTCGCCGCGCTCCGCCGCCCGATGCCGGAAAACAACGAGCGCCAGTGCGACGTAATCGCCGGGGCCGCGGTGCTGCCTAATGAAAAAGGTACGGCTCCCGGCCAATGGATCGAAGGCAACTACGAAAACAATAAGAAGATAATCCTGCTGCTGCCAGGCCCGCCCTGGGAACTGAAAGCGATGTTCGAAAAGCAGGTGCTGGAGCGGCTGCGGGGCATGCTGCCGCCGGCCTCTATTGCGGCACGGATCATCAAAGTGGCCATGATGCCCGAATCCGCCTGCGATGCACGCGTCGCCCCGATTTACAAGAAGTACCCCGACGTGGAGACTACGATTTTGGCGGACGCTGGCGAAATCCAGCTTCACCTCCGCTCCCGTCAGCATTCACCGGCCCTGGCCCGGCAGCGCGCGGATGCGCTCGCCGATGAGCTCCAAGACGAATTGGGCGACAGCGTCTTCTCGGCGGACGGCGAATCGCTGGAGCAGATCGTAGCCTACTATCTGGAGATGCGCCGGGCCACGATTGCTGTGGCCGAATCGTGCACCGGCGGCTTGATTGCTGAGCGTTTGACCTCCATTAGCGGCAGCTCGCGGTATTTTCTGGGAGGCGCGGTGGTCTATTCCAATGAATTGAAGACGGCGATGGCAGATGTGCCGCCCCTCCTGATCGAGCAGCATGGCGCAGTTAGCAGGCAGGTTGCAGCGGCTATGGCTGAAGGCATCCGCCGCCGCTCGAACTCCACCGTTGGCGTGGGCGTCACCGGAGTTGCCGGGCCCACCGGCGGCACCGAGGACAAGCCGGTCGGGCTAGTATTCCACGCGATCGCCGACAACCTTGAGACGGACGTCGTGGAGCGCCATTTTCCCGGCGATCGCGAGCTTGTGCGCCGCTGGGCAATGAGGCAGGCGTTGGATTTAGTGAGACGAAAGCTGATGTGAAAGCTGTGATTTCAAATTTGTGATTTGTAATTCGTAATTTGTAAGGTTATGTGTAGCCGTATGTTACAAATTACAAATTGCAAATTCCAATGCGCCTTTTCGTTGCGCTTGACATCGACTCCGAGATCCGCAGGCGGATTGCACAATTCATGGCCGGGGTGAGCGGATTCGCGCCCGATGCGCGCTGGGTCTCGGTTGACTCTTTGCACGTTACTCTGAAGTTCATAGGCGA
>DASQXC010000019.1:0-5070 GCA_035639935.1 Terriglobales bacterium | reverse complement strand
CCGCTCGCCTGCTCGCTCAGTGAACTGATCGCCCTTACCCGCCGCGCCCGCCTCTTCATCGGCGGGGACAGCGGCCCAATGCATCTGGCGGCCGCATTGCGCATCCCCGTAGTCGCCATCTTCGGTCCCACCGACCCTGCCCGCACCGGTCCTTACGGGGCGCGCAGCATCGTGCTGCGCCATGCTGCCAGCGCCACATATTTCACCCACCACGAGCGGCAGGACGATCATCTGCGCTCGATTCCTGTCGAAGAGGTGGTGCGCGCTGCTTGGCGGCTACTGGGGGTCGGCAGTGGCTAGCTGGACCAGGATCGCCCGCCGTATCCGCGTACCCATCGGATTCGGCTTTGCAGTCTTTTATTTGTGGCTGGCGCGACCTTCATGGGCAGGCTTGGCCGCTGGCGGCCTTATCGTGATCGTCGGCGTGGCCCTGCGCGCCTATGCCTCGGGATATCTGCAGAAGGCGAGTCAGCTCACGACCGCCGGCCCTTACGCCTACACCCGAAATCCCCTTTACCTGGGTTCGATGATTATCGCTGGCGGGTTCGCGTGCGCCGCGCGCAACTGGTGGATCGCACTCACGATCGTGGTGATCTTCGTTGCCATTTACCTGCCGGTGATGGCCTCCGAGGAGCAGTTCCTGCGCTCCCACTTCGAAGGCTTCGATGAATATGCCCGGCGGGTGCCCCGGCTCCTGCCACGCTTCTCGGCAGCAGGCCCGAGCGGCCATTTTTCTTTGGACCTGTACCGAAAGCATCGCGAGTACAATGCAGCTTTGGGGGCCGCCGCGATCATGGCAGCCCTGATTCTCAAACTGGTGCTGGTCTCATAAATGCCTTTTGAAGGGGCACGACTTCAGTCGTGCCGTTTAGATGGGCTTCAGCCCCTGAGGCCAGAGAACCAGCAGTGGAGAAATGATATTGAGACAGCCGTAGTATCGCTGTCCCATTTCATCGTCTGAGCCCCGGTGGCAGGACTCTGGCCTAAAACTCGCGCCCACCCCATCATGCGGATGGCGCTGCCGGGAGCAGCGGTCGCACTGCTGGTCTCCGCTTGGCTTTGCGCGCAGTTGTCACCAGCCGGCGACCCGGCCCGCGTGGCCGTGATTGAATCCGAATCACGCATCACTCCGCCTCCGCCATCCTACGCATTCCCCAACGGGCAAGTGCTCTCCTACGACGTGGAATGGCGCCTGCTGACTGCCGGTATCGCCACGCTGCACCTGGAGTCCTCCGGCAATGAAGGTCGGGTGACCGCGACCGCCGACTCCGCCGGGGCTTTTTCCGTTCTTTATCCTGTCCACGATCGCTTTGAAGCCCTGCTCGATCCGCGAACGTTTTGCTCCGCCCGCATCACCAAACACACGGAAGAGGGCTTTCGCCGCCTGGAGACGTCGATCCACTTCGATTACGCACGCCACAAAAGCGTGCTGCAGGAAAAAAATCTGAAGAGCGGCCACAGCAAGCAGGACGAGAATGACATACCAGGTTGTGCGACCGATGTGGTGTCCGGAATCCTCTACCTGGGCTCACGGCCGTTGCAGCTCGATCGCGTATACAGCTTCCCCCTGAACGACGGCGGCAAGACCACCGACGTGCGAGCGCGCGTCGAGGCGCGGGAGGCGATCAAGACGCCGGCGGGTCTCTTTCACACATTGCGCGTTCAGCTCGAGGCCGCTAGCGGCGTGGTCAGGAACAAAGGCCGCATCTGGATCTGGTATTCCGACGACGCCAATCATGTTCCGGTGCAGATGCGTGCCCGCCTCTTCTGGGGCACCATCACCTTCCGGCTGGCCAGAATAGAAAAAAAATGAGGGACCGGTTGGCTCATCCCGTACCGTTCCCAGCGCCCTCTGATGAAGGGTGCCCCAGCCGTGGTTGACTTGCCTCCGGGCGGGGTTCTATAAAAGGGGATGTCAAGAAAGACACTTCTCCCTAGGCAGGGTGGGTGGATTTTTCCAGACATCCAGCCCCTTTCCCCTTTAGTGGAAAGGTTTTTGCGCCTGTCGCTGCGCGAGACATCTTAGGGATCCGATTCATACGACAGTGGCCTCGGTTCGTTTCCTGCTTGCCAGCAAGCAAAACGGTCGTCGATGGCAACCATGGTTCTATCTGAGACTCGCGCATGACGCGCGGCGCTATGGCTTTCTTGGGTTGTCCGAGGGGGAATACGGTGGCCCGTGAGACTTAAGGTGCCGCAGCACGCTCGCCTAAACCCGCCCAGGAGACTCACCCTCGAACCCGAGCGCGCAGGTGCCAGGAACCGACGCTTACCATGAACGCGGATTCCTCTCGGCTCCGCGCGCTCAAGCTGCTTGTGGCTTTAGATATTCAGGGTCGAACGTTTCTCCTTTCTTCCAAATCTTCAGCGTGATGGCCGCGATCTTGCGGGCCAGCGTCAGGCGCGCCATCTCCGGTTGCATGCCCTTGGCCAGCAGCCCGAGGTAAAACTCGTGAAAAACTCCCGGGCAGCCGCTGGCCGTAGTGGCGGCACTTTTGAACAGGTTCTTCAGCTCGTGGTTGTGGTTCCAGTTCAGACCGCGGACCAAGGTGGACTTGCGCCTCCGCTCGATCTCCCCGTGGACCACCCGATATTCGCCGCTGTCGCGGGTCTCCAGCGCCAGCCCGCAGTAGGCCCAGAACTGGCGCTTGGTACGGAAGCGATGCGGGGTCTGCACCCGACCGATCAGCAGCGCGGCGCGGATCGGCCCCAGGAAGGGAACCGAGCGCAGCCACTTGGCGGCGGGGTGCTTGCGACACTCGACGATCAACTCCCGCTTGGCCTGCCGGCGCAAGGGCTGCAAGGCGTCCAACTCCTGGTACAGACACTCGGCCCGGCGCCGCAAACTGCCCGTGCCCAACTCCCCCAGATAGTGCTCCCGATGCTTTTTCCCGTAGGGCTTCTTGCCAGCGCAGGCGACTGCCTGGCTGCGAAATACCGCCTTCAGCCGCCCCATGACTCGCGTGGTATCTTCGGTCAGCTGGCTGTAGCTGCGCGCCAGATGCTGCACCGCCAGCGCACTGTTCTCCCCTTGATACACCGCCGACAGCATCTTGGCGCGTAACAGCTCGGCCAGCTTGCGAGCGTCGATGGCATCGCTTTTGCTACCCGACTTCAACAGCGCGTTCTTGCGCGGATTACACACCACCAGCTTCGCTACCCGGCGCACCAGCAGGTCGTAGAGCCAGGCCGAATGCGTCCCGGCTTCGAAGGTTACGTGCAGGGTCCCTTTAATCCCACGGAGAAAATCCAGAATGGCAGCCGCGCGCGTCGCCAGCACGCATTGCATTACCAGCTTGCCTTCGCTGTCCAGCACCGCGGCCGAGATGGTGTCCCGGTGGACATCCAGGCCGATGTATCTCACACTATGCATCAGGGTGTTCCTTTCGTCAGGCGTAGTTGACTCCTCATCACGGTAACTACAACCTACTTCGAAAGGGGCGCCCTTTTATAATGCGTGGCCTAGGTAAGCGCATTCCCAGTAAGACGGGGGTACCTCGGATGAATAACCCGCTAGCGGAGGCACCAGATCGGTGTGCTCCCCCCTTCGCTCTTATCGAGGGGCACCCAATCGTCAGCAGGTTACCTAGCACCTGCCCTTCCCCCGAGTCTCCAGCTAGAACTTGTACCCGAAGCCCACCGAAAGGATGGGGTACACCTTGAACGGCCGCATGCTCTTGTCGAGCTTGTTTTGCTCGGACAGGATGTTTTGCTGCACAGTGGGACCGGAGACGCTTCCGCAATTCACGCCCTGCGACTCACAAACGTTTCCCGCCAGGCTCAGAGTGGCTCTCGGCGATCCCTGAAAGGCAACCCCTATTTCGAACGGCACCGTAAAGCGCTTGCTGTCGCGATGAAGGAGATTGCCGAAGCCGGCTGTGATCATCGGTGAAACCCGTTTGAAATTGACCCTTCCACTGACGCTGACTGGTTTATGTGGGTCGCTATAATAGGTACTGCCGTCCAGACTGAAGCTCTGATCTCCGGGTACTAACGCACTGGCCGTAACCGGATTCCCCACATACGCGAGCATTCCAGGGCTAACGTGGAAACTGCGTGCCCAGGGGAAAATGTCATAGTGGGCTTCGATGGTGCGGAAACTCAGGTGCCCGTTGTAGTTAATTCCGTCCTTGTTGAATGCGCGGCTGTATCCGAGCACGTTGAATCCGGCTCGAACATTGCTGCGATGGGTTGCTCGTACAGCAATCTCAGCGCCGCCACCTAACAACGAGCCCTTAACTCCGAAGGCGAATCGGCCCTTGTCTTCACGGCTGCGTACAGCCGGGTTGCTCCGCGGATGCTCAATTGCCGGATGGCCGCTGGAATCAGATGTCCCAGCAAAAGCACAGGATGCGACTAAGAAGCTGCATATGAGACCAACGAAGTAACGCATAGTTTCCTTTCCAATTGAATTCAAGGTTCGCTAGGAAAATCTTGTTTCCTCCATCCGGGAAGCGGACACGAATCTATTCGCATCTGCGGGGTGCGCGATTCTCCGGTTTTTTTGTTGGAGAGCCAATAGCACGGAGGTGCTATTGGAGCGAAAGTGCTATGCGGCCGCACGGAAATCGGGGATAAGACGTCTCGTCTCCACTTGGCCGAACCTCGCTAGCTGAAAAACTCATTTGCGAACGTGTTTTGAAGGGGCGCGGCTTGAGGGTGAGCCGAGAAAAGTAAAGGGGCACGCCTTCAGGCGTGCCGTAAAACCAAATCAGAGCTTGGGCTTTAGCCCCTGGGTTTGACCGCAGGGCATAAAGGTCTATTTCGGCTTTGTCTCAGCATCATGTTGATGAGTGTTTACGCCCGAAGCGTTTTCGGGTGACGCGGCCGTAGTCGGCGGGTCCCCCGTAGGAAGCGAGGCAACAGCAGCGCGGTATGGCTCAAAATCTTGCCAAACGGTTGCCACAGTTTTTTCATCCAACAGTTTACTGACGGCATTTTCTGGATTCTTTTCTGAGTAAACCTCCATCGTAACCGTACCGCAGGATGGTGAAATTGTATCGGGTAAATACGTATAAAAGCCCTCGTACGTTGCATCAGTAGCGTTTACGAAGTAATTGTGGGTATCGA
>DASQXC010000018.1:0-15504 GCA_035639935.1 Terriglobales bacterium | reverse complement strand
CCGAGGCTTCATTTGCGGCGATTCGAGAGCGCAGCAAATTGGGAACGGCAATGGCAGCGATCACCAGGATAATCGCAACTACAATCAGCAATTCTATCAGGGAAAAACCACACTGTTTGCGCATAGGCTCGTGTCCCCGTTCATCGCAAGCGCACTGGAACGAACTGCATAGAGCAGTTTCAGGGCCACGGGGCAACGCGACGAAGGTGCATTGTAAGCTGCCGTGACAGGGCCACTTAGCTCGTTGCTCCGATGCCGCCGACGAGCCGGGTAGCGAAATTTGTCAGTGCAATTGCTCTTTCTTGTCAGCAGACGAGAATTGCCATGCGTACACCGAGGCCTGGGAGGCTAGTCTCCGGCAGCCAGACTGGCGCGCGCCACGAACGGCGCAACCGGGACCCCATCGCGGTAGCTAACGAAGTTACCGGAAATGCCTGCGACCCGCTCGCCCGGCACAAGGATTCCCACCAGGTTCAAGGGATCGGCTGCGGAAACGGTTACGATTTCGTTTATTTGCGGAAGATCGCGGGTCGCACGCAGGGACTCCACGGCCGCCGGCAACGCGAACTGTTCCCCGATGAAACCGCTGACGAAGCGTCCTCCGCGAACTTCGCCGCGGTCCTCCAGGCGGCGGAAGGCCAGCAAAAGTTCGCGCCACTTAGGTACTACCGACTCTCGGGCCAGCAGATCGCGGAAGACCACACCGTAGCGGTTGAGCAGCATCCAGCAGGTGGCTTGGACCGCGCACTGGCGATCTGCCGGCTCGCCCGCATAGAGCACTGACCAGCGCCCGGAACTGTGGCGTGGCCGCGCGCTGCGTCCCGCGCCCTGACCGCTGCGCCGCTTGGGATCGATCAGCGCTCGGAGATTGTCAAAACCGTCCGCGGTGATCAGCCCCGCCGCGACCAACTCCCAAAGCGCGGTCTCAACTTCAGACTTTAATTTCCCGGTGCCGCGGACGATGTCGGCGAAAAACGATGCACCGCGAGTCTTCAAAAACTGCAGCACTTCGCGTCCAGCGGGGCTTAGGCCCTGGAATTCGCCGTCGTCAATGCGGCGCGGCATCATCCAGTCGGCCTCTTCACGCACGAAGAAAGTGATCGGCGCCACGCTGGTCGGTACTACTCGCCGTCCCCCGCCAGATTCCTCCAGGGTGGCCGGATGCGGCGAGAGCCGGCCCCATCCCACCGCTCCCGTAAGCGACAACTGATCGAGGAACTTGGAATCGTAATTGGCCACCCGCCGCGCCAGGATGTGGCGCTCCCAGGCATTGGCCGGGATCTCGAAGCCTTGCAGCTGTCGCAGCACTTCGAGCGTGCCGCGCTCCCCAAGCACCTGCGTGCTGGGTGCCACGTGCTGCCAGCGCAACAGCCAGCGCATGAACCGCGCCGCAGTCACGGGCTCGATCTGCTTGCGGAGTCGGCCTAGCGTCAGACGATGAATTCGCGCCAGAAGCCGGCGATCGCACCACTCGGTCATCTCCGGATCTTTGTTTTCGAACCGCCCTCGCAAGACAGCGCCGCTGGCTTCCAGTCGCAGGAGAGCCTTATCCATCTCCCGCATGGGCAAGGCAAGCCTGCCGGCTAAATCCGGAGCAGTTGTCGGGCCAAGGTGCTGCATCCATCCCCGAACCAAGGACAGCAGCGCATCATCTGCGGAGAGGGGCGACGCTTCGATATTGGCGATTGCGCCCTCAAACTGCGCCTGGGGAAAGATGCCGCGGAAGCTCTTGGCCCTGTCCGCTGCGACCCAGTAGGTTATCCCGTTCTGCCTCGCCCTTCCGGCGCGTCCTTCTGCCGCAAGGCGCTCGAAGAACGAAGCCCACGTCGGTTGCTCTGGCAACGCGACCAGCGTCTGCAGCACATCATGCAGTTCATCTGGATCGCGCACTTCCGGCCAGGCATCCTGCCGAACTTCGGCGATGGCCTCGGGATCGAGCGCGCCCACTTCGTTCAGCACCGATTCCGGCAGAGCGCGCCGCATCTCGACCGCGCGCGCCCGCCGCTCCTCCAGCGGTGCGTCGTCGAGATACGCATACGGGTTGGCGTTCAGGATCTCGTGCGAGAACGCCGACGGGACCGGTGTATCCACTGCCAGGCAGCGGATTCGCCCGGAGCCGATTCCGTCCAGCACCGCTTTCAGGCCATCGATGTCCATAGCCTCGGTGAGGACATCCTTCATCACCTCGCGAACCAGCGGGTGGTTGGGAAGCTGAATGTCACCGGGAGCGTTCTCTTGGCAGGCCGCAAACTCGGGAAAGACCGACGCCAGCAAGTCATCAGAGCGTATGCGCTGGATCTGCGGCGGTACTTTCTTGCCGCGTTCAAAGCGCACTAGCGCCAGAGCGCGCTCTGCATCCCAGCGCCAGCGTGTCCCGAAAATGGGAGACCCCGTCAGCACGGCCTGCTCCAGCACTGCCTGCACACTCTCTGGGTGCAGAAAATGAAAGACATCGGCCAGGGGGAAGCTGTGCTGCTCGGCCAGGGCGATGTTGAGCCCGTTGTCGGTGGCCGCAGCTTGCAACTCGAAGTTGAAAGCCCGGCAGAAGCGCTTGCGCAGCGCCAGTCCCCAAGCTTTGTTGATCCGCGCGCCGAAAGGGGCATGAATCACCAGTTGCATCCCGCCGCCCTCGTCGAAGAAGCGCTCGGCGATGATCGTCTGCTGCGTGGGAACTTCGCCTAGCACGGCACGTCCTTCGACGATGTATTGGATTGCCTGTTCTGCGCCGGATTCATCCAGCCCGCATTTGCTTCCAAGCCATTCGATTGCCGAAGCGACCTGCGGCAAACTGCGGTCAAGGAAGCCCGGCCGCAGATCGCGTGTCAGATCGTTGATCCGCGCCCGCAGTTCGGCAACCTGTTGCGACAGTTCCGCAGTCCGTCCCGGGGCTTCGCCCCGCCAGAAGGGGATACCCGGGGGAGCACCGTGTGCGTCTTCCACCAACATGCGCCCGGAGGCCTCGATCCGGCGGATGCGCCACGAGGTGTTCCCCAGCAGCATGATGTCGCCTTTCAGGGACTCGACTGCGAAGTCCTCGTCCACCGTGCCCACGACTACGCCTTCAGGTTCGGCAACGACGGTATAGAGCGCGTTATCTGGAATGGCGCCGCCGCTGGTGATAGCGGCAAGGCGGGCGCCGCGCCGAGCCCGCAGGCGGCCATTCACGCGGTCGCGGTAGAGATAGGCGCCATAGCGCCCGCGCCGGGCGGCAATGCCGTCCGAGAGCATCACCAGGATGGCCTCGAATTCTTCGCGCGGCAGCTCGCGGTAGGGATAGGCGCGCCGCACCCGCGCGAACAGTTCATTTTCCTTCCATTCCTCTGCAGCGCACGCCGCCACGATCTGCTGCGCGAGAACATCCAACGGCGCATCGGGAATCATGATCCGATCTAATTCGCCCTGGCGAATGGAGCGCACCAGCGCGGCGCATTCCAGCAGCTCATCGCGGGTGGTGGCAAAGATTCGTCCTTTAGGCACAGCCCCGCGCCAATGGCCGGAACGTCCAACGCGCTGCAACAGCACAGCAATCGAACGCGGCGAGCCGAGATGGCACACCAGGTCCACAAAGCCGATGTCGATGCCCAGCTCCAGCGAGGCGGTCGCCACAAGCACGCGCACCTCGCCGCTTTTGAGCTTCTTTTCCGCTGTCAGGCGGATCTTGCGCGACAGACTGCCGTGGTGCGCTGCAACCGCATCTTCGCCCAGGCGCTCAGCAAGCTGGTGTGCCACGCGCTCCGCCAGCCGCCGCGTGTTGACGAACACCAGAGTTGATCGGTGTTGGCGAATAAGTTCCACGACGCGGTCGTAGATCTCATCCCACATTTCGTTCGAGGCCACCGGGCCCAACTCGTTCGCTGGGACCTCAACCGCGAGGTCCATCTGCCGCTGATGGCCGATGTTGACGATTGCGGGATCAGGACAGTTTGCGCCTGTCAGGAAATGCGCGACCAGTTCGATGGGCTTCTGCGTCGCTGAAAGCCCGATGCGCACCGGCGGGCGATGCGTGAGCGCGTCGAGGCGTTCGAGGGAGAGCGCCAGGTGAGCTCCGCGCTTGTCGTCGGCTACCGCGTGGATCTCGTCCACGATCACGGTCTCAACGTCGCGCAGGATTTGCCGGCTCTTTTCCGCCGTGAGCAGGATATAGAGCGATTCTGGCGTGGTCACCAGGATGTGCGGCGGACGCTTCAGCATGGCGCGGCGCTCGTGCATGAGGGTGTCGCCGGTGCGGACGGCGCTGCGGATCTCCGGCATCAGCAGCCCGCGCTCGCCCGCCAGTTGCAGGATCTCGCTCAGCGGAATTTCCAGGTTCTTCTGAATGTCGTTGCCCAGCGCCTTGAGCGGCGAGACATAGAGGACTTCAGTGCGATCCTGCAACTCGCCCGCAAGCGCCTTGCGCACCAGACGATCAATGCAGGCCAGGAACGCGGAAAGTGTCTTGCCGGAGCCGGTGGGAGCAGAGATTAGGGTGGTGCGACCGGCGAGAATGTGCGGCCAGCCCTGTTCCTGCGGCTCGGTCGGCGTCCCGAACCGGCGCACGAACCATTCCTGAACGATGGGATGGGCCCACGCTAAGGGCCCGCTGGCGGCAGACATTGGTCAATTCTATGCGAAGCATATGTTTTCGCCAAGCATTCGCCCCAAATGACGCGCATGAGTTAAGTTCCTTTAGAAGGCGGGTCGTCCCGACGCTCACGGCAAACAGCTTCAGTCGGCCGGCATCCTAAGCTCTGGGAGAGCAGCAGCCTTGTCGGACTCCGATCTGACCTCAATCCTCTTCGTCCTCTTGCTTCTTGTGGGGCTGGCCCACTTGCTCGGGTACGTCTTCGTAAAACTGCGGCAGCCGAAGGTTATCGGCGAAATTCTGGCCGGCGTCGTGCTTGGCCCGGCGTGTGTCGGGCGGTTGCCGTTCGCTTCCCGGCTCTTGGAAGTTACGACGCACCAGGGAAACATTCTGAGTTTTGTTTACTGGCTCGGCTTGCTGCTACTGATGTTTCTGTCCGGCGCGGAGACGCGGCACCTCTTCAGCCGCGAGGAGCGCCGCGAAGTGGCCTGGCTGGCGATCGTGGGCACCGGCATGCCATTCATGCTTGGGCTGACGCTGGGGCCGTGGCTGGTTCGCCCGGCGCTTGCGGGTCCAAATGGCAACCGCATCTCCCTGATCATTGTTCTCGCCGTTGGAGTCGCGGTGACATCGGTCCCCGTCGTCTCGAAGATCTTCGCGGACCTCAAAATCCTTCACACCCGCTTCGCGCGCCTGGTTCTCGGTGTCGCCGTGCTGGAGGACATCGTGCTGTGGCTGGCTCTGGCAATAGCAACAGCCATGGCCGGGAAGGCCGCGCTCAACCCAAGGGAAATGTCATATCACCTGATTGCCACGATCGGATTCTTTGGGCTCGGCCTGACCATTGTTCCTCGTATCGTGAAGCGAATCAACAAATCGCGATTCAATGTTTTTGCGAAGCACTCGCCGGTTGCGTATGCGATTGCCGTTCTGCTGGCATATTGCGTGGTCGCTGGGGCACTCGGTGTGAGCCTGGTTTTTGCCGCTTTTCTAGCCGGATTTGCAGTGGTGCATAAGAAGCGGAGACTGTTCTCGGAGGCTCTCGCAGCCATCCAGAAGGTGTCGTTCGCCTTCTTTGTTCCTGTGTACTTCGCGATGGTGGGTTTGAAGCTCGACTTGCTACGCGGCCTGTCGCTGGGGATGGTGGCCGTCTTTATTGCCGGAAGCTGTCTGGTCAAGATTCTTTCCGTATCCCTGGCGGGGCGATTGGCAGGATTCCGTGGATTGGATCTCATGAATCTTGCGATCACTACGAACGCACGCGGCGGACCCGGCATCGTGCTGGCCAGCGTGGCTTTTGATGCCGGAATCATCAGCCCGAGCTTTTACACGACGTTGATTGTAGCGTCTGTCCTCACATCGCAAGTGGCCGGCGCGTGGCTCGACTTCGTACTGGGCAAAGGATGGCCGCTGCTGGCACCAATTCCGACAACCACGCCCGCGAAGCTCGCGACCGAGGAAGGACCCTCCGCCGCTTGAGTCCCCTCGGTGCTTGGCCGGCTAGAATGGTTGCATGATGCTGAAGGATGTGATCACCTGTCCCAAGTGTGGCGGGAAGGCGATCGTTTATTCTTGCGAGCCGAAGTGCTGCTTCAATCACGTCTGCGCCGACTGCCGCAGCACCTTCGAGCTGAACACATCGAAGACCGGCCAGTTCGATCATCAGACGCCGATGGCGGCGGAAGAGCCGGGTTCGAGCGATCCCACCACTAGCTGCGCCAGTTGCGGCAGCCTGCACATGGCCGTCCTCAGCTTCACGCCTGAGGAGACTCTGCTGGTATGCGTGGATTGTCGGGCAATCTCCAGGCTGGCGATTGAAGAGTTTGTTCCCGGAAATTTTTGATCTGTCATCCTGAACGAGCCGACGGTCGCGAAGGATCTCGCGGTTGAAACGCGGATGGTGTCAGCGCGCCCGCAGAAGCAGCACGGGAACACTGACACTGTGCTGCACCGGGCTGGCGGTCGTCCCCAGGAAAAGATCGGCAAGCGTCCCGTGGCCGTGGGTTGCCATGGCGATCAAGTCGCAGCCTCGTTCGTTGACCCATTTGACAATTTCTTTTGCCGGCTTGCCGTAGCGCAGCTCGGCGGCAGCCGGAATGTTGGCCGCCTGGAATTCCGCCTTTACCCGATCCAAGTAGGCACGGCTTTCATCTACCTCCTTGCCTGCCGCATCCGTGCCATGGACCTGTGCCGGGGGTCCCGTAGCCACGTGCAGCAACACCACCCGGCTATGCATGATGCCGGCGAGTTTCTTGATGTGGTCGATGATCGGCCGGTCTGTAGGTGAGGCATCCAGGGCCAAGAGAATGTTGTGGTACATTGCGGTGCTCCATTAAAGCTAACGCCGCCTACCCGCCGGTGATGACCTGCCAAGCCGATTTCAGCGACTCGGGCAAGCCGTAAACATCCATGGCGGTAATGATGATAGCGCTCGTCCATCCGGCGATCATCAGCAAGCCCCCGCTCCTCCACGCTCCCATGCGTGTGCGGGAACTGGTGAAGTGCAGCAGCGGGAACATGGCAAACGGCAATTGCAGGGCCAGCACCACCTGGCTCAGGGTCAGCAGGTCGTTCACGCTGCTGTCGCCACGCATGCCGATGATCAGAATGGCCGGTATGATCGCCAGCCCGCGCGTGAGTAGCCGCCGGACCCACGGCGTCAGCTTCCAGCGCATGAATCCTTCCATTACGACCTGTCCGGCCAAGGTGCCGGTGATAGTGCTGCTTTGGCCGCTGGCGAGCAGGGCCACCGCAAACAGAATGCTGGCTGTGGCCGTCCCGAGGAGCGGGGCGAGGGTTAGATAGGCTACGCGGATCCAATCGGTTTGGCCGCCGAAACTAACTACCCGGCCGTTGGCAACGGTAACGCTGTCCTTGCCATTGAACACCGTCGCCGCGAGCACCATGATGGCTGCGTTGACGAAGAACGCGATCGACAGTGCGACGGCGGAGTCGAGGGTATTGAACCGAATCGCGCTGGCAATCGACCGCTGATCTTTCTGTAGCCGACGGCTCTGCACCAACGCCGAGTGCAGGTACAGATTATGAGGCATGACCGTCGCGCCAATGATGCCGATGGCGACATAAACCATCCCCATTTTGCGGAGGCCGGGAGTAATCAGGGCATGCCCCATTTCCAAGAAGCTGGGTCCCGTCTCAGGAAGAACAAAAATTTCGATGAAATAACAAACGCCTATGGTCGCCACCAACAGCAGCACCACGGCTTCAACGGTTCGTATGCCGAAGCGCTGCAGGGCCAGCAAGAGCAGCACGTCCGTGCCTGTGATCAGCACGGCCCAAAACAACGGAATATGGAACAGCAGGTTAAGCGCCACCGCGCTTCCCAGGACCTCAGCCAGGTCGCAGGCACCGATAGCGATCTCTGACAAAAGCCAATTCGGCCAGCGTGTCCAGCGGGGATACCAGTCACGACAGCACTGTGCCAGGTCCTTTCCAGTGACCACCCCCAGGCGCGCGGCAATAACCTGCATGAAAATCGCCATGAGGCTGGCCAGGGCCACCACCCACAATAGCCCATAGCGGAATTGCGCCCCACCTGCCAGATCGGTCCCCCAGTTGCCCGGGTCCATGTAACCGACGCTTACCAACAGCGCCGGTCCCACGTAGGCGCGCCATTGCCGCCAGAATCCCGCCTCGTAGTGAGGCACCTCCACGGTGCTGTGCACCCCTTCCAGCGAGACATGACTCCCCTGGGGGACGTCAACTTGTTGTGCGGTGGGCATGCCAGATTGCGGCTTTCCCCCGCCCTCATGTAGTGCCCGATCTGCCATATCCTTCACGTATTCTGTGTACCCAGGCCAAATATACACAGAGAACCGAGGCTCGCGCTTTGTATTCGCCACGAGGTGACAACTTACGAATGAGGTTCCGCTGGGCAATGGCTCTGGCCTGCAGCAGCCCGATTGGCGAAAATGACGCGGGATAACGGAGGCGGATGTGAAATTCC
The DNA here is from genome assembly GCA_035639935.1 of Terriglobales bacterium. GTDB lineage: Bacteria > Acidobacteriota > Terriglobia > Terriglobales > Acidobacteriaceae > JAHFUA01. The sequence goes on along the minus strand of DASQXC010000018.1, from coordinate 6,976 downwards.
TTGACCGACTTCATCCCTTGGCGCTGCTGGGGCTTCGGCTGGTGCTGGGGATCGTCATGACTGCGCATGGCTCCATGAAAGTGTTTGGGGGGATGCCGAAGTTCATAGGAATGCTCCACAATCTGGGAATTCCCGGGTGGATGGGGTACCTGACGGCGGCTGCGGAATTCGGCGGCGGCATCCTTCTGATCGCCGGACTGCTGACCCGCTTGGCTGCCCTGTCGATAGCTATCGACATGGCCGTTGCCATTGCCAAAGTGCACTGGAAAAACGGTTTGAAAGGTCCTTCTGGATACGAATTCCCGTTGGCCTGCGGAATGATTGCCTTCGCTCTGATCTTTCTGGGAGCGGGCCCGATCTCGCTTGATGGGGTGTTCTTCCGGGGAGGCGGTGCTTCCCGAAAGTGAACTGCGGAACACCCTTCATAGAGCTGGCTCTAGTGCAGCACGTCCGCCAGCTTGCCCGCGGCAATCAATTCGGCAACACGCGCGAAATCGGGCGCCAAGCTGCGATCCTGCTCAACGCGCGGCGAGAGTGAGCGGATCGCCCCAACTGCCTTCTGGCCACGAACGCTGGTCTTGAGGGGAGCCAGGAAGTCGATAGCCTGGGCTGCGGCGATGGCTTCAATAGCTAGCACCTGACGCGCGTTGGTGAGGATGCGCTTCAGCTTGAGCGCGCCGATCATGCCCATCGAGACGTAGTCTTCCTTATTGCCGGAAGTGGTGATCGAATCTACCGACGCAGGGTGTGCCAGCACCTTGTTCTCACTCGCCAGGGCTGCGGCCGTGACCTGGGCCATCATAAAGCCGGAATGCAGGCCGGCGCCGGGTGCGAGGAACGGAGGCAGGCCTTCGTTCAAAGCAGGATTCACCAGCCGCTCGATGCGCCGCTCGGAAATGCCGCTGAGCGAGGCCAGCGCGATTCCCAGAAAATCCAGCACGAAGGCCAGCGGCTGGCCGTGAAAGTTGCCCCCCGAGAGGATATCGCCACCGCCGTTTTTTGCAGGGAAGACCAGCGGGTTGTCCACCGCCGAATTCATCTCGATCTCGAAAACTCGATGACCGTAGGCGAGGGTATCGCGCACCGCGCCGTGTACCTGCGGCATACAACGCAGCGAGTAGGCATCCTGGACGCGGCCGCAGGCGCGATGAGACTCGCGGATTTGGCTGCCGGCCAGCATGCGTGAAAGGTTCTGCGCCGTATGCGCCTGCCCTTCATGCGGGCGGACCATCTGGATGCGCGGATCGAAGGCCACGTCGGTGCCGTAGAGCGCGTCGAGGGTGAGCGCACCGACTACATCCGCGGTATCAATGAGCGTTTCGGCGGCGAGCAGCGCCAAGCTGCCGACCGCCAGCATGGCCTGGGTGCCGTTGAAGAGTGAAACGGCCTCCTTGGCTTCTAGCACCACCGGCCGGATCTCGGCACGGCGCAGGGCTTGGGCGCCCGGGAGCCGCGCGCCTTCGAGTACGGCCTCGCCTTCGCCGATCATCACCAGGCCTAAGTGCGCCAGGGGCGCCAAGTCGCCGCTTGCGCCCACGCTCCCCTGCGAAGGGACCACGGGATGCAACCCGCGGTTAAGCATCTCGCATAGGGTATCGATCACAATCGGACGCACTCCCGAGAAGCCTTTGGCCAGGGAATTGGCACGCAGCAACATCATCGCCCGCGTCTCCGGCTGACTGAGCGGCTCACCGACACCAACCGCGTGCGAGCGCACGAGGTTGATCTGCAGCTCCCGGATGTGTTCCGCCGGGATGCACACCGTAGCCAGCTTGCCCACGCCCGTGTTGATCGCGTAGGCCACACGCTCTTCTGCGAGCTGGTCCTCAACGACGGTGCGGGCTCGTTCCACCGCGGCACGCGCGTCTGCAGCGAGCAGCGTGGGACGCCGTTCGTACACAACTTCTCTCACATCCTCGAGCGTGAGATCGTTGCCGTTGAGGTGGAGGGCGCGCATTTGACTTTTATTTACCGCGGCGTCGCCAACAACGCCGAGCGGTTTTAACCTCGGCGACCTCGGTGTCTCGCCGATTAACCACCTTTTAGTGCAGCCCTGAATACCTGCATGTACTTCGCTGGCAAGTCGCGGCGCTGCAATTGGGCGTCGGTGACCATGTGCGTAGTCTCGCCCTCCGCAAGCAAGGCCATGTCCGGTTCGCGCAGGATTTCATAGCCGAAGTGGATGAGCGAGGAGCGCAGGTTTTTGAAGAACGTGCGCACCAGGATCTGGTCGTCGTACCGCGCAGGGGCTTTGTAGCGGCAGCGGGCGTCCACCACGGCAATATAGCAGCCGTCGTCGCGCTCCATGTCGCGATAAGTAAAACCGAGCTGACGGAGCAGCTCGACCCGTCCCACCTCGAACCAGATGAGATAGTTCGTGTGATACACAACGCCCATCTGGTCGGTTTCAACGTAGCGTACGCGCAAGCGCGTTTCGTTCACGGCTGCACGGCGCACTGCTTCAGAACCCGCCATTTATTTTTCGTTCACCGCCGAGGACGATTTGAAAAGAGGAATGCTCCGCAACCTCGGCGTCTCGGCGGCTAAATGCCCTTCAGCACCGCCCTGAATCGCTGCACGCACTTCGCTTTCAGAAGCTGCCATTTATTTGCCGCTCCAGTGCGGCTTGCGTCTTTCCAGGAAAGCGGTGATGCCCTCACGGAAATCATCTGTGGCGCGGATGCGCGCATTCTCCTCGACCGCGAGCCCGAGGCGGCGGTCGAGCTCGTCTTTGGCGAAGGCGGAGAGCAGGCGCTTGGTGGCGCGCAGTGAGGCGGGACTCGCCTGCATGAGCGTGCCGGCCAGTTCGCGCGCCCGTTCCATCAACTGCTCGCCCGCCAAGACGTCGGCGACGATGCCCATTTGCTTGGCTTCTTCGGCGGAGAAGATGCGCCCCGTCATAAGCAGATCGCGGGCGCGCTTTTCGCCGATTTGCTGAATAAGGAACGTAGAGACAATGGCGGGCAGGAATCCGATCTTGACCTCAGTGTAGCCGAACTTGGCTTGCTCCGAAGCGACCGTGAAGTCGCATAGCGTGGCGATGCCGCATCCGCCGCCCATGGCCGCCCCGTTTACCGCCGCGATCGTCGGTTTCGGAAAGTCGTAAATCGCGCGGAACAGCCGCGCCATAGTGCGCGAGTCGCCTAGGTTCTGCGCCGGCGAGCAGGTGGTGATGGCACGCAGGTTTTCGAGGTCCATGCCGGCGCAAAAGGCCACACCCGCGCCGGTGACGATGAGCACCTGAGCATCACCGCGCTCCACCGACTCCAACGCGAGAAACATCTCCTCGATGAGTTCATAGCTAATCGCATTCCGTTTGTCCGGGCGGTTGAAGGTCAGTGTCGCGATGCCATCGGATTCGGTGAGGCGGATGGTTCTCAATTTCATGTGAGTACCGATTACCAACCAGGTAGGAGCTGCACTCCCGATAACTGGCAACTGACCACTGGCAACTGGCTACTGCACCGGCGCGGCATGCTTGCTGGCAATTTCAGAATTCATCTTGAGTACCGAATCCAGCGGCTTGCGGACCGGCAGATCGGCTTCCCGGCTCTCCAGCGCCTGCAGCACGATCTCCGTGGGGATGTTGCCGACCAGCAAGTCCTGCGCGAACGGACACCCGCCGAGTCCCCCAATGGCCGAGTCGAAGCGACGGCAGCCAGCATCAAAGGCAGCCAGGACTTTTTCCGCCGCGTGTTCGCGTCTCCCGTGCAGATGCACTCCGATCTCGATGCCGGAGAATTGCGGGATGACAGCGGAAACCACCTCCTCGATGCAATCGACGTCGGCCAATCCCACGGTATCGGCCAGCGAGATGGTCTCGATTCCCATGTCGGAGAGCAACCGGACAGCCTCAACCACCTCGTCCGCGTTCCAGGCGTCGCCATAGGGATTACCGAAGGCCATGGAGATATAGGCGGCCACGCCCATGCCCACACTATCGGCGTCCTGCTTGATTTTCTCCAGAGTGTCGATGGCCTCTTCCAGCGTCTGGTGCACGTTGTTCTTGAGGAAAGTCTCTGAGACCGAGTAGGGAAAACCAACCACGGTCACCGTCTCGCTGTTAATGGCCCGCTCCATGCCGCGCTCGTTGGCTACGATGCCGATGATCTCCACATCATCGGGAGGATCAAGTTCGCGCAGCACCTCTTCCGAGTCGGCCATCTGGGGAACCGCTTTGGGCGAGACGAAAGAAACGGCATCCAGGTGTTTGAAGCCGGCGGCGATCAGCGCACGCAGATAAGCCACCTTCACCGCAGTAGGAATGATACCCGGCAAGCCCTGCCAGGCATCGCGCGGACATTCGATCAATTTGACGCGCTCAATCAAAGTCCACCACGGAGACACGGAGGCACAAGAACAAGTCCCCTCCGCGTCTCCGTGCCTCCGTGGTGGACGTTTTCGGTCATGTCTGCAAGACTCCAACTTTGAACTCGGGCACCTCCGGGTTGAGGGCGGCGGCTTCCAGGGCGCGAATGATGGCATCGCGTGTCTCCATGGGATCGATGATGCGATCGATCCACAGCCGTGCCGCGCCATAGCGCGGATCCTGCTGTGCATCGTAGGTCTGCTTCACCGACTCGTACAGTTCCCTCTTTTCCTCATCACTCAGCTTCTTTCCCCCGCGCTCCAGTTGCTTGATCTTGATCTCTAGCAGCGTCCCCGCGGCCGAGTCGCCGCTCATGACAGCGTAGCGGGCCGTCGGCCAGGCAAACATAAATCGCGGATCATAGGCTTTGCCGCACATGGCATAGTGCCCAGCGCCGAAAGAGCCGCCGATGATGATGGAAATCTTCGGCACAACGGAATTGGCCACGGCATTCACCATCTTGGCGCCGGCTTTGATGATGCCACTCCACTCAGCGTCGCGGCCGACCATGAAGCCATTGACGTCATGCAGGAACAGGAGCGGCACCAGGTTCTGATTGCAGTCCATGATGAAGCGCGCAGCTTTTTCCGCCGATTCGGTGTAGATCACGCCGCCGAACTCCACCCGCTTCTGCCCACGGTCGTCGAGCACGGTGACGTGTTTCTTCTGGTTAGCGACGATGCCTACCGCGAAGCCGCCAATCCGCGCGAATCCGCAGATCACGGTCTCGCCGTACTCTGCCTTGTACTCGTCGAAGCGGCCGCCATCGATGATGCGCGCCAGGATGTCCTTCATGTCGTAGGGCCGCGCCGGATCGGCCTCGTAGATGCCGTAGAGTTCTTCCACAGAATGCAACGGCGGCTCGGGCTGCTTACGGTCCCACACCGACTGGCGGCGATAGCCCATCTTCTCCACGAGGGAGCGGATACGCAGGATGCAAGCTTCGTCGCTGGGCTCGCGATAATCGATGGTCCCTGAAATCTGCGAGTGCATGGCGGCGCCACCGAGCGTCTCCGCGTCTACCTTCTGCCCGATGGCTGCCTGCACCAGCGCCGGCCCGGCAAGAAACAGCCCGCTTCCGTCAGTCATCAAGACGTGATCGCACATGACCGGAAGATAGCCTCCGCCCGCGACGCACATACCCATAATGGCGGCGATCTGCGGAATGCCCATGGCCGACACTATCGCGTTGTTGCGAAAGACGCGGCCGAAGTCGTCTGTATCCGGGAAGACGTCTTCCTGCAAAGGAAGGAACACGCCGGCAGAGTCCACCAGGTAAATGGTGGGGATACGGTTCTCGATGGCGATGTTCTGGGCGCGGATCACCTTCTTGGTGGTCATGGGGAAGAAGGCGCCAGCCTTCACTGTGGCGTCGTTGGCGATGATCATCAGCAGACGGCTGTGAATGCGTCCGAGGCCGGTGATCACGCCGGCGGCCGGCGCGCCGCCCCATTCTTCGTACATGCCGTAGGCGGCAAACAACCCGAGTTCGAACAGCTCGGTGCCGGGATCGAGCAGCAGCGCGATGCGCTCGCGCGCGGTGAGACGGCCTTTCTTGTGCTGCGCCTCGATAGCTTTCTCGCCGCCGCCCTCACGAATCTTTTCCTCCTCGTTGCGCAAAGTGGCTACCAGTTGGGCCATCGCACGCATGTTGCGCTCATAGCGGGCCGAGGTAAGATCCACAGTAGATTTCAGGATGTTCGACGGCAGTTCGGTCGAGGCGTGCTGGGAATGGTCCACCATCGGAAAAGGCTAACCTACAACAGCGGCGCGAGCGGGCGCAAACCTGCGACAGGCATCCCGTGCGGGCGCTGGATTCGTCCAACCGCTGCAAAGCGACAGTTTAGGAGTCCGAACATGGCTGAAGGCGAAAAGCTGAAGCGCGATACCGACCCCCGCTCAGGCGAAGGGCAAGATGAGCGGCAAAAGCGGGACAAAATGATGGACAAGACCCTGGAGGATTCCTATCCGGCCAGCGATCCACCGTCCACGATTCCCGATCCTGATCCTGAGGAAGAAGACCGCGATGCGGCCTAAATTTCGCTTGCAGCGGGCGATTTCGCTGGTTCTCCCAAACGCATCGCCTCTATGACAGGATCGTCGGCAATGCGAGTGACCAGCCCATAACGCAGAGCACGCCGGGCATCCACCTTCTCGGCAGGGATGAACATCTCGATAGCGCGGGCTTGGCCAACCAGTCGCGCCAGCCGCTGCGTTCCTCCCCAACCAGTTATCAGGCCCAGCGCGGCGCCACGATGTCCGAAAACGGCGTCGGGCGAAGCAATGCGGTAATCGCAGGCGAGTGCCAGGTCCATGCCGCCGCCCATGCAGTAGCCGTTCACGGCCGCGACCACAAGCGCCGGGAACTCGTCCACCGCATCGGTCATCATTTGGCCGTTCCTCGAGAAGGCGAACGCCTCCGGGCCACTGAGTGTGGCGATCTCGTTAAGGTCGGCTCCAGCGGAAAAGAACCTCTGGTTTCCGGTAATGATGAGAGGACGCGGCGACCGCGCGAGTTCCTGGATCGCATTCGCCAAAGACAGTACACAGGCGCGGGTGAGGCGGTTGGTGCCGTCGCGCGATGTGAGGCGCAGAATGGTGACGACC
>DASQXC010000017.1:0-10526 GCA_035639935.1 Terriglobales bacterium | reverse complement strand
CGTACGCATGGTGCGCGACGCCGGGGCCACCGAAATCCACGTCCGCATCTCCTGCCCGCCCACCATCTCCCCCTGCTTCTATGGCGTGGATACACCTTCGAAGGAGCAGCTCATCGCCGCCAACAAGAGCGTCGAGCAGATCCGCCAATACATCGAGGCCGATTCGCTGGCATACCTCTCGCTCGAGGGTATGAAGCAAGCCTGCGGCGAGGGCGAATCTCTCAGATACTGCATCGCCTGCTACACCGGCAGGTATCCCACCGCGTTCGTGGATGTGGGGGAAATCAAATCCGCAGAAGAGCCGGTGCGGAAGTGAGCCATTGGGAGGAGATACGGCCCGAAGGACTGCGGCGGTTCGCGGGAACAATTTCGAAAGGCTGAGAATTTGCTATGACGCCCGGCTGCATGCGGGGGCGGTCTCAAGTTCCCGTTGGGCCGACCTCCTGCTCAAGATTCCCATCAGTGTGGCTTCAACCGCCAGCTTAGCTTGATCGATTGCGAGCGGGGGGATGATCGTCATAGTGGCAAGCAATCGTGCCAGCCGATAATATGCGGCGCGGCACCGGTGCATGAACTCCACCGGATATTCCGGCTTGCGGGCGGCGGCGGCTTCGGGATCTGCGTCGAGCAGGTAAGCGATATCCGGCCGTGGAAGGATTGCATTTAAGAGACGGATGTAGATTCTGGTGAGAAAACCGCGCAGCGGCAGATTCGCCCACTCATCGTAGATGTATCGATCCATGATGATGACATCCGGACGGGAGCGTCGCGCACGCCCCACGACCACGCACAGGTTCACTGCATCCAGCAAATACAAAATGTGGCGCGCCAGCGTCAGGTACCATTTACGGACGTTCTTGTCGCGACGCTGCACGGGCTTGCCAGGCGCGCCCACACCGATCTCGCTGTTGTATACCTTGTGGACGAAATCTTCGCGATAACGGGAGAGCACGACCACGTCGTCCCAGAAGGCTAGGAGCGCGGTGCGATAACCGGCGGCGGTGAGGCGCGCTCTCAGGTGCTCGATCTGCGTGCTCTTGCCGGACCCGTCCAGGCCGGAGAATGAAATCAGCAGCGGCCCCTTTGACCATCTCGGGATGGGACGGGCCGCCGCAACCCTGCGAACTACTGCCATGATCAGTGACTCGCGCCCGGAGGCACGCTGGGCGTTCCTTTCGATAATGCCATTACAATTCCCAGTGCAACGCCAGCCCCGGCCACAGCGCCCAGCTTGATCAGCAACGAGCGTACCTGGCGCTGCTTGGCGGGAGCGATGGCCGTGCCCGCTGGTTTGGAGGCCGCACCTCCGGCGGTGGGAGCGCGTTGGGCTGCGGCGGTGCCCACCGGCTCAGGGGAGGGCTTCTGCGACTCGGGTGCATTGGCCATCGGGACCGGTGGCGCTTGCGGCGTTCCCCTTGGTTGCGGGGTGGCGCTGGGTGCTTCGGGCGACTGCCCTTGTGCTTGCGGCGACGGGGGAACCGGCTCAAGCGGCCCCTGCGAGGGGTCCGCGCTGGTCCCGGTAGGTGAGGGCACTTGCTGACGACCGGCAGGCGTATCCACGCGCGGATTGTCCCGGTCGCTATCCGCAGACGGATTCTGCAGGTTGGGCTGCGGGGTCGGGGCCTGTTGCGCCTGCGCCAGCTCGGGGGCGCCGCCCAGCACCAGGCTCACAATGATTGCGAGCGTCACGGCGAGTATCGTTCTCACAGCCTGCATGAAAGCACCTCCAGAATCAGCGTGCGGTTTCCGCCGCCCCCGAGCCGGCTTTGGGAACAGTTTCGACCAGCCGACGACTCGCGTCGGGGATGGGTGCGGCGGAGAGCGCACGGTTCAAATCTGCCTCGCGGTCGTAGACGTTCTTGATCCGGTTCCTGGCGTAGCGCCAAAGATTTGCCAGATTGGTCTCGTACCAGCACGACTCCACCATTCGGGGAGAGAAGCCCGCCAATACACGGAAACGGAGCTCAAGCAACTCAGGCGACGCCAAGCAAGCGGCGGTCAGGCGATGATTGCCCTCCAGGATGGTCATAGGATGGCTCTCATCCACGCCGATGAGGATCACACCGCTGCGCTCGCGTGCCACCCGCAACTGGTAGCTTAGGGACTGGACTTTGGCGATGAAGTCCCGCACCTTGCCGTTGAACTCCCCGCTACGTATCCGCTGGACAATGTCGCTGAGCAGGAAACTTCCGCTGGATATCCGGCGCCACTGCGCGCGTGGAAAGACACGGATCCGGGCCAGATCGTCTGGCTCCAGTTGCACCTCCCACCACTGCGTATCCTGGGGCAGCTCCCGCCACATATGGCCTCGCCGGCGAAACAACAACGCGCGGCGGATGGCGTTCTCGACCTCGTTCGACACGTCGGCTTCCAACACCAGGCGCTCAAAATGCCGGCGGTCGCGATGGAACTCTTCCTGATAAAACTCATTTTTCAGGAATTCAGCTACCACCTCGGCTTCAAGCACGCGTCGAACCCTTTTCATGCTGCCTCCTGGGCCCTGCTAAGTGCGTGCTTCGCGCCGAAAAACGGGGAAGCAACTGCGATCAGCAGGCCTACTCTCACAATCAGTTGCACCACGACGACCTGGCGCAGCGTGGCATGGAAAAACGAGATGCCGGCGATTACCAATCCGGCAAACACCAGCTGCAGCCAGCCGGTGTTGGCGATCTTTTGCGACATCTCGAACGCGATCAGCACCACGCTGAGCGAGTAAGCGCTGGTCGCGGATGCATAGAGGGCCAACAGCGGGGCCACGGACGAAAAGCTGGTGCCGAACAATAACCGCAGCACCGGCCCGGGCGCGCACTGCATAGTTAGGATGAAGCCGACACAAATAAACAGGACCAGCAGCATCGGGGCAACCAGCAAGGCTGGACTTCTCTCTCGAGCTTTCTGGCCGGCGGAAACGGGGAACATCACGCTGATTACCGACCAGGAAGCCAAGTAGACCACACGTCCAGCCAGCGAGGCCGCGGCGTAAAGGCCGGCATCTTCCGGGTGGAACCAATGCTTGACCAGCACAATGTCGATGTTGTTGATCACTACCTGCCCGACGAAGAAGACGATCGCCTGCATGCCTTCACCGAATGAAGCAGGGATCGAGCCCGCCGGCTCCGGTTCCAAAAGCCGGTCGCGGAGGGGATAAAAATAGGCGAGAATGACCGACAGTGCGAGCGCCGCCACCGCGCCATTTACTCCCCATCCCGTTTCCACCAGCACCACTGCCCCCACCAGTTTGACCACTACTTCCAGGATCAGGTTTCCACTGAGCCGCCCGAAGGCGTAGGTGCCCTGCAGTCCGCCGCGTTTCACTCCCAAGGGGACGTAAAAGGCGAGGCCGGCACCCATCAGGATGACCAGCGAGCTGCTCGGCAAGCGCAGATAGCTAGAAAGGGGCGCGCTCAAGAGAACCAGTGCCGTCCCGAGGGCGAAGCCCACTATCCAAGCCCGCCGGCGAAGGCTGCGATACACTTGCGCCTTGCCGGCTACAGTCTCATCGCGGGCCACAAATTTGGCACATACCAATTGGAACGACAGGGTGATGGCCGAGGCCAGCATCAGCAGCGTGCCAATAGCGGTGGTGTGGCCGAAGTCGGCTGGACCCAACAGGCGGGCGATCAGCAGGTTGTAACCGAAGTTGCCCGCACTGACCACGCCCGAGCCTACCAGCATGATGAGGCTGCCACTCACGATGTGCGGCGAGCGGGCGCTCGGATGGCACAGGCTGGCCACCGTGCTGCGCCAGCCGGTGCGCATGGGTAGAGCTGGTATGGCCGACTTGGATGCGCTCATGCCGCCACCGCTGGAGGTTCTTGCGCTGCCGCGGCCTCTTTTGCTGCCTGCCGCATGGCATTGGGGAAGAAGCCACTGAAGCTGCGAGCAGCCTCTGTGGATGATTCGTAGATCTCGAACAGGCGATCGGTGCGGGTCAGCTCCAGGATAACCGCAGCCTGTGGCGAGAGTGCGGCCAGCTTCACATCGCCATCATGTTTCATGGCCGCGGCCATGCACTGCAGGAGCAAATCTATGCCCGCAGCATCCATCTGCCGCACCTGCGACAAGTCGAAGACGACCTGCGGCCGATCGATCTTCAGGATGGGCTCCATTTCCCGAAAGAGTGTCCTTGCCTCCTTTAAATTCACGCGACTGGGAAGACGTTTCACTATGACAGGCCTACTGGTCTCCATATCTCCTCGCGACGACAAGATTGGCGGGGAACTTGGATGGATCAGCTTCGCTGGCCGCACTCTCGGTGGCGGCCGCTGGGGCTTGCAATGAAGGCGGCGGTGATTGCACCGCTGCCGGCAGTTCTGTCAGCGGCTCGCGCTGGGACGGCGCGAACAGTCCGCGCAGGAATTGCCGGGGTAGAAAGCTGGCCAGGGAGGCAGCAGCGGCCAAAGCCCGCATAGGAGCGGTCGCTGGAGCCATGCCCACCAGCTTGGGGTCATTGATTTCGACCGCGACATTGCGGTGCAGGTGGATCACGCGGCGGAACCCGGCCACGGCATGGGACAGGTCGAGGCCGGCGCCGAGGTAGGTATAGGGAAGCACGCTGGCATCTTCCACCACAGTCCCGCAATCGATCTGGCAGTGGTGTTCGATGACAGCACCGCGCGTCAGCACTACTGCCGCCCGCACCTTGCTGTGTGCACCCACGAATGCGGGGGCCAGAATGCGGGCGCCGTGATGGATGCGTGCTCCATCCTCCACCCATACTCCGGGCTTGATCTGCGACCCCGCAGGCAGGATGTGGGTCTTGCCAGCAAAACTGTCGCTGGCCAGCCGGCGCAAATCGCCAGCATGCCGCAGCCGGTTGGTGTAACCGGAGAATCGAAAACGGCCGCAGGGCGAACGGAAGCGCGCCAACTTGTGGCGGAACATATAAGCAGCATCATTGCGCCGGGAGGCGCTGATGACAAAAATGTCCAAGGGGCCATCTGAATCCTCGACGGCGGTTACGCGATTGCGCTGGTCAAGGTGGAACTGGACTAGCTGCTCGAAATCAAGTTCGGCATAAGCGCCCACTCGCAAGGCAAGCACCAGGTCGGTGCCGGCTTGCGCGAGTTCATTAAAAGCAGCTTCGGCGGCCCGCCAAACATTGCCATAGTTCCCGGACTGCACCCATCTGACGCTCGGCCGCTGTGCGGCCCGACCATAAGGCGCGGGTACCGTCTCGCTTATTGCTGCGACTCCGTCAATGCCGAAGCGCAATAGGTGGTCGACAAGGTGAAGTATCACCGGACGGCCCAGTACGGGCAGCAGTGCCAAAGGAACTCCTCCCAGCCTCTCTCCGGAGGCAGCACCCGGCGCGGCTATCAGGAGGAGGGCTTTCACATCCATGGTGACCACCTGGGCGCGGCAGCGCGGAAGATCGCCGAGCGAGACGGAATCCAGGCCGGAACGCGGCGGAAGCGCAAGATCGGTTCCAGGGCCTTGGATTTCTGGTGCAGGTCGAAGGACCGCAGATATTGGCGGATGATCTGCGGCATGGTCATGCGCAGCGCGGCGGAGAAATTCTTTTCTGCCATGGCGCGCTGGCGTTCCGGATCGCGTAACAGCTCAACGAGTTTCTGCGCCAAATCACGGGGGTTGCCGGTCTGGTAGAAGTCGATGGCCAGGTCTTCATCGGCGGCCATCTCGCGGAAGTCGGAAATGTCGGCCGAAATGATGGGCACGCCGAATTCACAGGCTAGGTGGGCGACCCCACTGGAACCGGTGGCCGAACTGTACGGCATCACCATCACGCTGGCCGTCGAGAACACGTCCGCGATCCGGTCTTCCGGAACATAGCCGGTGAACTCAATATTCTCGGCCCCGCTAAAGCGCTGCGCTACTGACTCCACATAGCCGGGCGCCATGGGGTGGTTGGCGCCGGCAATGATCAGCCGCACACTCGGGACCTGCGCCGCCACCAGCGCGAAGGCATCGATCAGCAGCTCCAGCCGCTTGTACGTTCCCCACTTCCCGAAGGCGACCACGCGGTGTTCGGGATTGCCGCGCCGGGAGAAATCGGGATATTCCGGCCGCGCGCCCAGGATTCCGTGGGCGCGGAAGTGCACATTCTCACCCCGATATTTCTCCATCAAGGTGCGGCGGTAAGCCGGCAACAGTACGGAGATGGAATTCGCCATCAGCAGCGTGCGGGTAGCCACCGCTCCCGCCCAGCGGTACACGCGGGGGTGGCGGACGCCGGCATCCTGCAGATCGATGTTGTCCATGAGATGGTGCAGCGTGACGTGCGTGTAAATGCCCCACATGCGCGTCAGCGCCGGAATCGACAAGCCAAAGAATGCAGGTATGGGCCGGCTGCCAAAGGTTGAGAACAGCAGATTGAACCACAGAACGTCGGGGCGGATGTCGCGAATGACACTGAGCAGCCGGGTGGGGTTTGAAATTTTGTTGTAAAACCAGCAGCGCAGGACGTTGTACTCTTCCAGTTCGAGCGCAGGCGTGTCCAGGTGGTCAGCCAGAATGGCGAGGCTGATCAGCGGATCACGCTGCAGCTCGCGCGCGATGTGGTACCCGTATTCATTCAGTCCCCGCCGGCTGGGCGGAAACGCAGTCACCAGACAAATCTTCATGGGCCCCTCTGGCCTAAAAAAGCGTCAAGCGGATCACCGGACGGACCTGCGCTTGCCCGCGGCCAGCGAAATTTCCAAACTCCTGACTCTGTATTCCGAACGAGAATCGAAGCGGATACTCGACTGGAACTTCCCCGGTGGCGTCATTCAGCATGCGCCGCCAGGGCTTCACATAAGAGATGAAGAATCCGCTCTGCATGTTGTCATAGTCATGCAAACTCATTCCGCGGGAGTACGCGAATGAGGCCTCGGCGCTCCAGCGGTTGTTGGGTGCGTATTCCACTCTCGCGGCCGGGCGCACCGCCTGCCCGGTCGCGAACAATGCATCCTGCACACGCCAGGCCCGGATGTACTCGCCCAGCGCGGACACCCTCAGTTTCTGGTTCATGAACTTGCGCTCGAAACCCGCGTAGCTCGCAGTTGTGAAGTACTCGCGAATTAATGGGCTGAACTGCAAATCGCGCACGGCATAGCCGGTGATCAGGGCTGTCTTGCCCCAGGGGCGTCCGACCGTGAATTCCAGGTGCGCTCCCACATCCTTGGAGCTGAGTGGCCGCTGCGTGAACGGTCCTGCTTCGTGATAGGCGCTGCCCCGCAATTGGATCCAGTTGAAGAAAGAAGACGTGCTCACGTTTACGAACTGGCGGAACAAATTCTCGTTCATGGCTACGGGAGCTTCCGTATCGCGCCGAATGGTGTACTGGAGGCCGGTGTTGAACTGCAGGGAGTACCTGCCCATCCGCAATACGGGGTTGATCGCACCGTTGAAGTTGTAGTCGTAGGTACTGCGGTTGAGGATGATCCCCAAACTGGGCAGCGATGCGGCCCCGCGAGCGTTGCGTATCTGGAAAAAGCCGCTGAGCAGCGGCACGCCCGGCTGGTGGAAGCGGTAGGCAGTGGTGGTCAGGGTCTCAATAGGTGCCCGGGGAGGCGGCAGCAGTGCCGGGTTGGTGATCCCGAACAGCTTGGCGTCCATCATGTAAATGGTCGGATCGTCGAATATAGGATGACTCTCGAGCTCGCTTAGCAAGCTAACCCGATTATTGACGTGCCATCCTTCTTCACCTGCTACGAGTTCCATCTGCTTTTCGGCCGTGTCTTCCTCGGGCGAGAGCACCGTGGCGTGCGCGAAAGCGGTGAGCGCACGCATGGGGTCATGCCGCTGCTGGTAGATCTGTCCCATGGCGAGCTGATAGTCGTAATTGTTTTCGTAATCGGCGGGGCTGCCCAAGGCGGCGAGCTGGGCTTGGGCATTAATCGAGTCACCCTGAGCCAGGTAGGCATTAGCCATGCCGATGGCCACGGCTTCGTCGGCTGCCCCTGCGTCCCTGGCCTTGCGGTAATAGCGGCTCGCCAGGTTGAAGTCGTGCATCGCCAGGAAGATGTTGGCTGCCTCGATGAAGTCGTCGGCGGTAACGGGATTGGCTTCCCCGACGCGCGCCTCCGCAAACGCTAGCCCCACCTGCTCGCGGGCGTCGTTCAGCTTGCCATCGTGCACGAACAGCTTGGCGATTGCCAGACGAGCGGAAACCCGGTCCGCATCGGGAGCTTCCAGCGCGCGCTCGAAGCGCTCCATGGCGGCATTGCGATCGCCCAGCACCATCAGTGCGTCGCCGGTAGCCAGCAGCACCGAAGACTGTTCTCCTCCTGTCTGTTCCGCGAGCTGGATGTAGCGCATGGTCTCGGCGCGGCGGTGCAGATAGGCATCGCAATGCGCCATTTGCGCATACACCAGCGGGTCGTCGGGGGAAAGCCGCAACAGAGCTTGGAAGGCAGCGAGGGCATTGTTATAGCGGCGCATATGGTAAAGCGTGTCCGCCAGCGCCATGTTCAGCTTGAGATCATCGGGCGAGTACTTCAGGGCAATACGGTATTCCTTCTCCGCCTTGTCCATCAGCCGCATGTAGCGATAAGCTGTGGCACGCGCCAGATGCGTCGCGCCGGATTCGCCCATCAGCCGCTCGGCCAGGTCCACCTGCTCCAGTGCCTGCCGGCCACGGTGAAACTGCAAATCTGAAAACGCCAGCCCCAGGTGGGCAGTGCCGTTATTGGGATTGAGTTTCAGGGCGGTGTTGAAGTCCTGCACCGCGCTCTCGGGATTCTGCAGGTCATTGAGTACGTAGCCGCGATTGATGTAGGCCTCGATCATGCCTGGATCGCGTTCGGCCGCGCGGCTGTAGTCCTCCACCGCCTCATCCAGCAGTTGCGACTGCTTGTGCACGTGCCCGGCGAGCAGGGGGAAATTCGGTTCCTTAGGCAGAATCGAGGCGTAACGGCTGGTGAGCTTGAGCACGTCATCGTAGCGGCCCAGATTGTAGAGTGCATATACGAGATAGACGGAGGCGTTACGGTCACGCGGCAGCTTGGCCAGCACCTTCTCACCGAGTTGCGCCGATTGTGCATACTTGCCAGTGTGGAAAAGCCAGCGCTCACGTTCCAGCATGACGTGGGGATCGTCCGCCAGCGTACCGCTGGCGCGCTCCAGCCATCGTGCCGCGAGCGGATACTGGCGCGCCTCAATGGCGGCATTGGCAGCATTGGCGATGATGATGGGGTTCTTCGGCGCGTGCTTCGCAGCCTCTCTATAGCTGTCATCGGCGCGTTGGAAATCGCGTGTAGAGGTGTAGAGGTCACCGAGGGCCAGATACGCGACGTAGTCGTCCGGGTAGGTTGCTGCCAGCCGCTTGAAGAACTGCTCCGCCGCTTTGTTGTCGTTCATCTCGCGCGAGAGATAGCCCAAACCTTCGAGCGCGAAGCGGTTCTTTGGATCTTTGGCCAATACTTCGCTGTATAGCTTGTGCGCCTGCTCCTTACGCTGTGTCTTCCATAGCAGCGTGGCGTATTGCAGGTTGATGTTGAGGTTCTGGGGATCGAGCGCCATCGCCTGTTGCAGGTCGGCTTCGGCTCCAGGCAGGTCGTTGGATCCCGCCTTGATCGCCGCGCGTACCCGCAGGAACTCGGCTTTGGCCGGCCCCTCCACCTGCATGGCGCTGATGGCCTTCTCGGCCAGCGCTATTTGCTCTTGTGCCGCGGCCTGGTTGCCTTGCTCTTTATACAGTTCGGAAAGGTTCAGCCTGAGCTGGATCGGATAGAGCTGTCCTTCCGGCATCGCCTCGGGCAGATGTGAGATCGCGAAGTTATATTCGCGGATGGCCTCCTCGGGGCGCTGCTGCGATTTGGCCATTGCCGCTCGAATGGCGTGCAGCCGGTAGTGGCTCTGGTCGAGGGCAGAGGCGCGTTGCAGGAAGGGGTCGGCTTTCTCTACGTTGCCGGCCAGGAATTGCGCCTGCGCCGCGCTCAATTGGAAGCCGATCTTGCCGGGTGCGGCATCAGCCGCCATTAGATAGTTGGCTGCCGCCTCCTTCTTATCGCCGGAAAGTTCGTAGGTGTAGGCGAGGTCCGCGAGCAGATCGGGAGTTCTGCGGGGGGCGCTCTTCAACGTGGCGATGGCGGTCGGGTAATCGCGGGTTTCGCGGTAGTAGTTAGCAACCGCACGGAAGATGTCGGCATTGTTGGGATCGCGCCGCTTGGCTTTATCGAGCAGCTCTTTGGCGCGCTGTGGCTGCTTCATCTTCAGATAGGCGGTTGCCATCAGCAGCTCGGAGTGGGCGGTAGGTTTGTCGGCTTCCGCGCGTTGCAACAGGTTCAAAGCCTGCGGCATGTTGCCGCTGCGCATGTAGAGTTCGCCGAGAATGGCGGTGTCTTCAGTGCGCTTAGGGTTTGCCGCCACCAGCTGGCTCAGAATGCGTATGGCTTCTGCCGCGTTTCCCATCCGCGAATAGGTCTGGGCCATGCCGGAAACGCCGTCGGGGGAGTTAGGTTCAACCTGAAGTCCGCGGCGGTAGGCTTCAAGCGATGCTTGGTAGTGCCCCGCCAAACGCGAGGTGTAGCCCACGAGGAACCACAGCCTGCCGTTCTGCGGCGCGGCTTTGACGGCGCGTT
>DASQXC010000016.1:0-5033 GCA_035639935.1 Terriglobales bacterium | reverse complement strand
CAGATGCCGGCGCAAAATGGTGGTAGAAATCTGATCTGCGATCGCCGCCAGCTCATTGCCGCCCTGCTCGATGGCGTGCAGTGTATCCAGCCGGACCTGCAGACTGGCCTTGTGCTCCGCGTAGCACTGGGTCACGCGGGCATAGAGGTCCCAGCAGGTGTAGTCAAAGCGCGGATCGGAAGCAATCAGTCTTTCGATCCCCTCGCGCGACTTCTTTTCAAGGTGAATGAAACCGACAACCACATCCGCAACCTGCACGCCGGTGTTGTCAATGTAGTTCTGCACAACAGCCGAGCGGCCGTGAGCTCGGAGCAGGCGCACGAAGGTATCGCCCAAAATAGCGTTGCGGAGATGTCCAATGTGCGCGGCCTTGTTGGGATTGATGCTGGTGTGTTCCACCAGGACATTGCCGGGGATTGCCGGCGGGGCTTCAGGGCCGGTAGCAAGACCGAGCGCCAGTTCTCCACGCTTCACGCGCGCGTTGATGTAGCCCGCGCCCGCAACCTCGAGCTTCTCAAACCCGGGCACCGCGCCCAGGCCGGCGACGATTTCTTCCGCGATTTTGCGCGGCCGGCTGCGCAGCTTCCTGGCTAATTCAAACGCGAGCGGCAGCGCGTATTCGCCAAACTGAGTGCTCGGTGGCTGCTCAACGACGATCGTGGGCAGCTCCATTTGATAGCTCTCGCGCAAAAAAACTCGCACATGCGCGGCGAGACGCTTCTGAAACTGCAGATACACGCTCTGCACCCGATTATAGCAAATTGCTTTTTATCGCCTGGTTTGACCGTGATGCACCGGGTTCCCTATGATGAAAGGTTGTTTTTTCTCTGTAAGAGCTGGAGTGTGCTCAATGCGCATCGGCTATCTCGACTGCTTCTCCGGCATCAGTGGCGACATGTTTTTGGGGGCGCTGCTCGATGCCGGCCTGCCCTGGAGTGTGCTCGAGGAGACGGTAGCCGCACTGGACGTTGGAGCGCGGCTGGAGATTTCGCGCGTCACGCGCAGCGGGATTTCAGCGACGAAGGTTGATGTTTGGATCGGCGCAGAAAAGGACCTGCCGCGCGAGCGGGTGTCACACCCAGAGAAACATGAACGTCAGCACCCACACCGTGATCACAATGCGTTTCATCACCGAGAGCATGCCCATCGCGGGCTGAACGAGATCCGGACGATCATTTGCAAGGCACAGATTGCGCCGGCTGCCCGGGAACGCGCGCTGGACATCTTTCAGGCGCTTGGCGAGGCAGAGGCCAAGATCCACAACACTGAACTGGAAAAGATCCACTTCCACGAAGTTGGTGCGGTAGATGCGATCGTGGATGTCGTTTGCGCCGCGGTGGGCAGCCTGCACGTCGGCGTGGACGAGTGGGTCTGTTCCCCGCTCAATGTTGGCGGTGGAACACTCGAGTGCGCCCACGGCACGTTCCCCGTACCCTCGCCCGCAACGGTTGAGTTGCTGCGCGGCGCGCCCGTGTATTCCTCAGGTGTAAACGCTGAACTGGTAACGCCCACCGGGGCTGCTATCGTGAGGACATTGTGCAAGCGCTTCGCCGCGTTTCCCACCATGAAGATCACGGCTGCCGGTTACGGCGCGGGTACGCGTGATTTTCCGGGGCAAGCGAACATCGTCCGGCTGACCATCGGCGAAGCGGTCGAGCCGTGGCTTGCGACAGTAGCAGAGGTCCCCGAGGACACGATCACTGTCCTCGAAGCCAATATCGACGATTTGAATCCGCAGGTCTTCAGCTACGTTATGGAGCGTTTGCTCGCTGATGGCGCCCTCGATGTGTTCGCCACACCGGTGCAGATGAAGAAGAACCGTCCCGGCATGCTGCTTTCGGTATTGGCACGGCCCGAAGACGCGCCTCGGTTGGCCAGCCTGGTGTTTGGCGAAACTACGACGCTTGGCATCCGCATGCGCCAGGAGCGCCGGCAAACTCTCGCGCGCCGCACCGTTGCCGTCCGGACGCAGTGGGGCGAGGTGCACATGAAGGTCGCCAGCCTGAATGGGTCGCTCGCGAATTATGCGCCCGAATACGAGGACTGCCGCCGCATCGCCGATCAGAAGAAGGTCCCGCTCAAACAGGTGATGCAGGAAGCCACACGACTGTATTTGCAGACTCAGAATGGCTGAGAAGTTCTACATCACAACGCCGATATATTACGTCAACGCGCGTCCCCACATTGGGCACGCCTACACCACCATCGTATGCGACGCCATGGCGCGCCGCCAGCGCATGCTGGGTTCGGACACATTCTTTCTCACCGGTACCGACGAGCACGGGCAGAAGATCGAGCGCTCAGCGGCCGAGGCTGGCGTTAGTCCCCAGCAGCTCACGGATCGCATCGCAGGCGAATTCCGCGGCCTCTGGGACCGCATGAAGATCAGCTATAACGACTTCGTCCGCACCACCGAGGAGCGGCACAAACGCGGGGTGCAGGAGATGTTCCGCCGCATCCGCGACAATGGCTACATCTACAAGGGCTCCTACAGCGGCCAGTACTGCGTCTTCGACGAACTATACGTGGACGCGGCCGGGCCGGGCGCGCCTTGTCCCGAGTGCGGGCGGCCGACGGAGACGGTGAGTGAGGAGAATTATTTCTTCAAGCTCTCGGCATTTGAAGACAAGTTGCTGCGGCTCTACACCGAGCAGCCGAACTTCATCCGCCCGGAGACGCGCCGCAACGAAGTGATGACATTCGTGCGCAGCGGCCTGCGCGATCTTTCTATTAGCCGCACCAGCATTCAGTGGGGTATCCCCGTGCCGGACGATCCGCGGCACGTGATTTACGTTTGGCTGGACGCGCTGGGCAATTACTGCACTGCTATCGGCTTCGGTTCCGCCGATAAGCAAGATCAGCAGAAGTTCGCGCGCTACTGGCCCGCCGACGTGCACATGATCGGCAAGGAGATCGTGCGCTTCCACTGCGTGTACTGGCCGGCGTTCCTGATGGCGGCTGAGCTATCCTTGCCCACGTCCATCGTGGCGCATGGCTGGCTGTTGTTCGAAGAAAGTAAGATGTCGAAGTCGCGCGGCAACATAGTTCGTGCCGAGACAGTGCTCGATGTGCTCGGCAACGACGCCTTGCGTTATTTTCTGCTGCGAGAAGTGGCCTTCGGTCAGGATGGCAGCTTCTCCTTCGACGCCCTGGTGCAGCGCTATAACTCGGACCTGGCCAACGATCTCGGCAATCTCGCCAGCCGTACGCTCACCATGATCGCGCGCTACTTCGGTGGGGAGATACCGTATCCCTCGCCCGGCGGCGCGCGGACTCCGGCGGATGATGCCATTGCCAAAATGGCCCAGCAAGCCATCGTCACCTTCGATTCTCTGTGGTCCGATTACCAGTTTTCGCGGGCGCTCGAGGCCGCCTGGTCGCTGGTGAACGCGGTCAACAAATACATCGTGGATAGTGCGCCCTGGGTGGTGGCCGAGGAGCAGGAGGAAGGGAGCCGCGCCCGGCTGGCGACCATCCTTTACACGACGGCAGAGGCGCTGCGGATCGTGACCGCGCTCGCCCATCCTGTGATCCCGGAAGCAACAGCGCGGATCTGGGAACAACTCGGGCTCGGTGATCTCTCCAAGTTCGATCTCTCAGGATTGCGGTGGGGCCAACTAAGGTTGGGCACCAAGCTGGGCAAGATTGAACCCGTGTTCCCGCGCGCCGAAAAATCCGCTATTGAACGAATGCAGCAGATAGAGCAGCAGCGCCCTGCGGCCAAAGCCGTGTCGGCCGGGACACACACCCAAGCCCGGCAGCCGGCAACACAAGCAGCGGTCGGCCCCGCGCCCGCAACGCCCGCTTCCCGAAGCAGTGATATTCGCATCAGCATTGAGGATTTTGCCAAGATCGACATGCGCGTCGGGCAGGTGAGAGTCGCCGAAAAGGTGAAGGGCGCGGACAAGCTTTTGCGCCTGGAAGTAGACATTGGATCGGAACTACGCCAAGTGGTTGCCGGCATTGCTGAGGCCTATGCTCCGGAGTCGCTGGTGGGGCGCAAAGTGGTGCTGGTGGTGAACCTGCAACCGCGCAAGCTGCGCGGCCTGGAATCCAATGGGATGATCGTCGCCGCCTCAGTGGGCGAGAAGGGCTCGCCGGTGCTGGTGGGCTTCTTGGAAGACGTGCCCGTCGGGGCAAGACTGAAGTGAATTGAGCCATTGAGTCAGTGATTCATTGAGCCATTGAAAGGCGTTTGCTTTTCGACACTCATGGGTGCAATGGCTCAATGACTCAATGGCTCCAATGGCTCAATGACTCAATGTTTGTCGATTCGCACGCTCATCTCGAGATGCCGCAGTTCGATGCCGATCGCGATGCCATGCTGGCGCGGGCGCGCCAAGCCGGCGTCGAAGCGGTGGTTGCGATCGGCAGCGGCACCGGACCGGGCTCGCTCGACTGCGCCATCCAACTCGCGAATCGTGAACAGCCGGGTGAGCCGCGCATTTACGCCACCGTGGGGATCCATCCGCATGAAGCAAAGCTCGCTGCGGACAGCGACTTTAACGAGCTGAGGACGCTGGCCCGCAATGCCAAAGTCATCGCCTGGGGCGAGATTGGCCTTGATTACTTCTACGATCATTCGCCGCGCGACGTGCAACGCGCCATCTTCCTGAAGCAGCTGCAGCTAGCGCAGGCGGCGCGGCTGCCGGTGGTGATCCACTGCCGGCCCTCGCAGGACAGCCAGAATGCCTGGGATGAGTGCCTGGAGATATTGGCGCAAGAATGGGCCTCAAGCGGGCTGGGCGGCATACTGCACTGCTTCACAGGCAGCCTGAAGCATGCGCGGCGGGCCCTCGACCTGGGCTTCATGATCTCCTTCGCCGGCAATGTGACCTTCGCCAGGGCTCACAACATCCGCGAGGCCGCGCGGGAACTGCCGCTTGACCGCATTCTCATCGAGACCGATTCCCCGTTCCTGGCGCCGGTGCCACATCGCGGAAAACGCAACGAGCCGGCGTTCCTACGCGAAGTCGCCGGCCAAGTCGCCGAACTGCGGGGTATCTCGGCGGACGAGGTGGGCTTTAAAACTG
>DASQXC010000015.1:0-7201 GCA_035639935.1 Terriglobales bacterium | reverse complement strand
GCCCTTCACGGGGCCGATACCGGTCTGGAATCTAGGCCCGAATAGGCCGTGCAGCAGCCGGAGATTGCTCGTGGTGTTGGTTCCCAATTTCGTGCCTAAGGCATTCGTGCTAGGAAACTGCTGTTCGAAGTCCCAGGCGATATCGCCCTCAAGCTGCGCGAAACGCGACAGGTTAAATCCCAACCGCCCGCCAACGCCCCAGAAGTCAGTGCCATGGAGGTGGCGGAGTCGCGTCATGTCCGCATAAACTCCAAATTCCCCATGTTCTTCCTGCGCGAACACAGCCGGCGCCAGAGCTGTGAGCGCAAGGGCTAGAGCCAATATTGTGAAGGCTCCTTGAATGCGCTTCATGCTTTCCTCCCTTAAGTGATCTTCTCTCCCATCCCTCTAGCGCCCGGGGGACCCGCCTGTGCCCGGCAGCCCATCGGGCCGGGCTAGAGGGCTTCTAATCGCATTTAGGATGAAAGCTTTCAGCCGCGGGTGGGCTGAAATCGAGAGCTGATTGGGCAATCGAAAGCGGGGTCTCTGCGGGGGAGAGAAGCAGCATTCAGCACTCAGCAATCAGCATTCAGCCAACTGCGGCGGCCCGAGCGCTTTACCCTAATTTGCTGAGGCTTGAGTGCTGAATGCTGAGCGCTGAGTGCTACTGCAGGGTGCATCCACACTCTGCCGGCGGCACGTGCTTTTTCAAGAACTCGGCGACGCGCTTGTACGCATCAATCTGGTTTTCGATGCGGGCAAAGCCGTGGCCTTCGTTCTCGTAGATTTTCAGTTCCACCACGCCCCCATGCTTCTTGATGGCCTCGCCCACTTGCTCGGATTCTTCTTTGGGACAGCGCGGATCATGGCCGCCGGCAAGCAGCGACAGCGGCGCCTTGATGCGGTCCACGAAGTTAATGGGGGAACGCTCTTCCCACAGTGCTTTGTTCTTCTCCGGATCGCCCATGGTGGCGAGATCGTACCGTTGCAGCAGAGGGTCTTCGTTCTGCACTTCGGTGAACCAGTTGACGAAGGGCACGATGGCTACTCCTGCGGCCCAGTCCTCGGGTGCTTTGGTGACACCCATCATCGTCATATATCCGCCGTAGCTGCCCCCCATCAGCACGATCTTCTTGGGATCGGGATAGCCGGACTTCTTGATCCATTCGGCCGCGGCCAGGACGTCGGCCAGATCACCCCCGCCCATGTCGAAGCGGTTGGCGTCCATGAATTCCTTGCCATAACCAGTCGAGCCGCGATAGTTGGGAGCGATCACCAGATATCCGGCGTTTGCCAAATACTGAACAATGCGATCGAAGCCGTTGACGGTTTGCGCAGCCGGCCCGCCGTGTACATAGACCACGGCGGCATTGCGGCCGTCCCGCTGCATGTTGTAAGGCACATATACGAACGCAGAAATGGTCCATTTGCCGTCGGTGCTCGGATAATGCACGAGGAAAGGTTGAACGAGGTCGCTGGACCGAACCCCGCCGACAAACGAGTGCGTCACCTGCCGCGAGCGTTGGCCAGCGAAGCTGTACACCCAGGCGTCTCGGGGCGAATCAGGGCCATTGTGAAAATAGAGCAGGCGTGAGCCATCGCGCGTGAACGCAGATTCGGCGCCTCCCAGAGAGTTCACTCCCGCAGCGATGGGGAGCATCTGCGAACGGTGCGCTGCCAGATCATGCAGTACCACTTGGACGTTGCCATCTACGTTGACTGTCCAAGTGACCTGGCGACCCTCGGGCGAGAAATATCCGGCCACGGCTTCCCATTTGTCCTGGGTGAGCCAGTCGATCTTCTTCGACGCCACATCGAGCAGGCCGACGTTGTCATAGGCGTTGCCGGCATTGGAGGTAATCAGCAGTTTCCTGCCGTTGGGTGACCAGTCGGAGGCGCTGAAGTTGTGCTCGCCCTCGTGCGGGGTCAGCAGAGTACTCTTGTCGGTGGAGACCTCGGCTACGAATATGTTGGAATTCTTGCCGGCGGCGTGCTCCTGGGTGTAGGCGATCCACTTGCCGTCGCGCGACCAGATGGGATTATTGTTGCCGAGATCGGCAGGCGTCCCCGTGGTCAGGTGTCGCACCTTGCGCGTGAGGACGTCCATCACGTGGATTTCAAAACTTGAAGAAGTGCGCGGCTTGACCTGATAGGCGAGATAGCGACCGTCCGGCGACCACGCCGGGCTTTCCTCGGCGATATCGGGCGTGTTCGTGAGGTTGACGACGTCGCCGTTCGTGGGCGAAACCAGGAAGATGTCCCACTGCTCGTCGCCATCGTGGTCGGAGATATAGGCGATCCATTTGCCGTCGGGCGACCATGCGGGCGAGGCCTGTCGTTGGTCACTGATCGTCAACTGCACCGGCCAGCCGCCCTCAGCAGGCACGAGCCACAGGTTATTGCGGCCGCTGATATTCGAGATGAAGGCGATCTGTCTGCCATCCGGGGACCAGGCCGCTCCACCCACGCGGCGGACCGTAAACAACTTCTCAATCGAAAGCTGCCACTGCTGCACCTCGGCATTGGCCTTGCTTTGAATTTTCTGGGGATCGGTAATGGCGGCGGGGACGGCGGCATTCTGCTCCGCGATCACGCTCGTAGTCATCGTCAAAAACATAACAAACGCAAACCGAAATTGCATGAAGACCCCTGGGATGCGCAAGCAGTTTACAGGAAGTGTCGGAAATCGCATCCGGGACGGGGCGCAATCTCCGGTACCAGAGGTCGGCTCACAAATCGGTTTCGCAGGGGCGCGGCTTGGGCCGCGCGGGATTCGCCACACACCTTTCATCCCGAGGAGCGCGGCGGGCGAGGTGAGCGCGACGAGGGATCTTGGTCTTGCTCTGGTGCCGATTCTGGAATACATTCGTTTTTTCCGACCGTGATCGCTCGAAGTGCATATACCAACCTCCCTCGCCACGCGCTCAGTCGCTGCGCTCCCTCGCGCTGCTCGGGATGACGCCTCTGTGGCAGATTTTTAATCGCGCAGCTTGGCCAGCAAATCCTGGGGATGGACCGGCTTGGCCAGGATTTCAAAGCCGTGCCCTTGTGCGCGCGCCTGGTCCAGGAGATCGGCCGTGGCGGCGTGGCCGGAAAACAGCAATATTTTGCACGAGGGCAGGAATTTACGGATGCTGATGGCGGCCTCGATGCCGTTCATGTCGGGCATGATCACATCCGTGATCACCAGGTCGGGTTTGACGGCGCGAGCACGCTCGACGGCGGCTGTCCCCGTGTAGACGGCGGCAGCATCATAGCCGTTCTGGTTCAGGATGATGGCCAAGGTATCGGCAATGACGCGCTCGTCATCCACGACAAGGACTTTCGGTTTCCTGGTCATGCTTCAGGCTGCTCCGTTGTTGTGATTACCGTGGCCGCCCGGAAGGTCAATACAATGCCATTATAAGGAAAAACGCGGCACGTCCCGCCGCAGGCGCTCCCCTGATTAAAATCCCATCTCACAGATGCTTAGTCTCGCACGGCGGGGGTATAATCGCGTGCCGATGGTCAAGTACTCGATAGTGGTTCCGTTCCACAATGAACAGGAAAATGTCACCGTGCTCTACGACCGCCTGAAAGCGGTAATGGAGACGGCCGGCGAGAGCTTCGAACTGGTCTTCGTAGACGACGGCAGCCGCGACGCCACCTTTCGGTTGCTGGAAGAGATTGCCGCGGTGGATAGCCGGGTCGTGGTGGTGAAGCTGCGGCGCAATTTCGGACAGACTTCCGCGCTGGCCGCCGGCTTCGACCATGCCCAAGGCGAATACATCATCGCCATGGACGGGGACTTGCAGCACGATCCGGAAGACCTGCCCAAGTTCCTGGAAAAACTTTCGGAGGGTTATGACATTGTAAGCGGCTGGCGCAAACGACGCCTGGATAATTTGTGGATGCGCCGCATCCCTTCGCGCTGCGCCAACTGGCTAATGGCCAAGCTGAGCGGGGTCAGCATTCACGACTTCGGCACGACCTTCAAAGCATACCGCCGCGAAGTCGTACAGCAGATCCCCCTCTATGGCGAACTGCATCGCTTCATCCCGGCCCTGGCTTCCTGGTACGGCGCAAGCATCTGCGAAGTGCCCATCCGCAACAGCCATCGCGAACACGGCAATTCGCACTACGGCATCTCGCGCACCTTCCGCGTCTTCTTCGACCTGCTTACCATCCGCTTCCTGCTGCGTTATCTCTCCCGTCCGCTGCACTTCTTCGGGAGCATGGGGATGGCGGGCATCATCATCGGCGGGGCGGTCGGAAGTTGGCTGGCCATCATTAAGTTTATGCATCCGCGGATGGACGTCATCGATGAGCACGGGCCCTTCGTGGTCTTTTCCGCAGTGCTTATTGTCGCGGGTATGCAGATGCTCGCGCTGGGGCTGTTGGGCGAGATGCAGGCCCGCCATTACCACGAACCTTCCCGCCGCCTCCCTTACTCCGTCGAGCGCCTCCTGCGCGCGCCAGAGAGCGAACAATCCACCCTGCGGGAATAGATGACCGGGGGTGCCCTACCATTAGCCTCTTTTGCCAAGGGTGGGTCTTTTTCAAAATCCCCACCCTTGGCAAAAAAGGGTTGTGCCACCCCGGTCACTACTTACATCTCCCGCCGGCCCTCCATGGCTTTCATCATGGTGACCTCGTCGGCGTACTCGATATCGCTGCCCACGGGCAGGCCCATGGCGATGCGCGTCACCTTCACCCCGGAGGGCTTTACGGTTTTGGCGAGCCAGGTCGCGGTGGCTTCGCCTTCTACAGTAGGATTGGTAGCCAGAATAACTTCCTCCACCTCGCCCGCGTGAATGCGGTGCAGCAGGTTGCCAATGCGCAAATGCTCCGGGCCTACTCCATGCAAGGGCGAGATGGACCCATGCAGCACGTGGTACACGCCATTGAAGTGGTGCGTCTTCTCGATGGCGGAGATGTTGGTCGGCTCCTCTACCACGCATACCAGTCGCTGGTTGCGCGTAGGGCTGGCGCAATAAAGGCAAGGATCGACATCGGTGATGTTGTTACACACCGAGCAGAGGTGCAGTTTTTCTTTCACGTCGCGGATAGCGGCCGCCAGCGCTTCGGCGTCGTCTTCGCTCGCCCGCAGGATATGGAATGCCAAGCGTTGTGCGCTTTTCGATCCCACGCCGGGCAACTTCTTCAATTCGTGGATGAGGCGAACCAGGGGCTCGGCAAAATCAGGCATGAGGGAATTTCAAATTTGTAATTTGTAATTTGTAAATCGCTGAAGTACGTGCCGTAGGCGAGACCGTTCGAAACTTTGCAAATTACAAATTACCAATTACAAATCACATGATCCCGCCCAATCCTCCCAACATGCCGCCGACTGTCGATTGCATGGCCTGATCTATCTTCTGGCCGGCGGCATTGACCGCGGCCGCCACGAGGTCCTGAAGCATCTCCAGATCGCCGGCCTTGACCACCTCGGGATCGATTTTGACGGCCAGCAACTGCTTCTGGCCGTTCATCGTTACGCTGACACTGCCCCCGCCGGCGGTGGCTTCGACCGTGGTCTCCTGCATCTTGCGCTGGAGCTCTTCGTACTGGCGCTTGGCCATGGACATCATTTCCTGCAACTGTCTGGGGTCGAAGCCGGCCATAACTACCTCCGTTTTTCCTTGTAGTCGATGATGGTACGGATTTCGGCGCCGAATTTCTCTTGCATGCGGCGGACCACGGGGTCCTCAGCGGCTCGCGAGCGTCCCGGACGCGCTGGCGCAGGCGTGTTGTTCGCATCGGCGGCGCCTCCAAGGACGTGAACGCTCACCGGACGGCCGAACGCCGCCGCCGCCTCCGCGTTGATGATCTTGCGCGCTTCCGCCTTGAGTGACATATCCACCATTGCCGGCGGGGCCGCCACCCGGATACTGACTTCGCTGTCCCCCACAGTCCATTCGCCTTGTTCCAGCATGGATGCCAGTACGCGGTGACCTGCGTTCTCCAATGCGGAAAGCACTCTGTCGGCGAGATCATGGCTGGCAACCATCCGCTCCGCGACCGCGACGCTCGCTGGCGCTGTTGTTGCAGCGGGTTCCGCCGATGTTTCGGCCTTCGGGCCGCTGCCCTTGCGAACTCGGTCGGCTTCAAAAGGGGAGGGACGTGGTCGCTCAGCGACACGCGCGGGAGGGCTTGCGGGCTGGCGGTCGGGCAAAGGGGCGGAGGCTCGTAGCGCTGTCGGCAGCGAGGGACCAGTCCGGTCTGCGGGTGCTGGCACTTGGCTGAGGAGTTGCTCGATGGGGAGCAGCCGTTGTGCGTGCACCAGCTTCAGCAGGCCCAGTTCCAGGTGGAACCGTTGTTCCTGCTTGTAACTGACTTCGCCGTGGGTGCGCAGCATGATCTGCAGAAAACGGGTCAGGTCTTCCTCGCTGAATCTATCTGCGACGCGTGCGACGCGAGCGCGCTCGTCCGCTGAGATCTGCAGCAGGGGCGAATTGGTGCCTGCGACCTTGGCGATAACAGCATTCCTCAGGAAGCGCACGAGCTGCCGCGCGAGATGCACTGGGTTCTGTCCTTCCGTGATCAGTTTGTCGAGCAGGCGCAGCACTTGTTCGCTGGAATTTTGGGCCACGCCGTCCAGGATTTCTTCCAGCGTTTCGGAAGGGATTGCGCCGACCAGCCCGCGCACCAGCTCGGCCGTGAGCGTAGTGCCGCAGCAGGCGATGGCCTGGTCCATGATGGAGAGCGCGTCGCGCATGGAGCCGTCGCCCGCCTCGGCCAGCATGGCCAGCGCGGCGTCGTCCGCTTTGACGCCCTCGTGTTGGGCGATGGCGCGTAACTGTCCCACGATCTCCTCAAAGCCCACGGCGTGAAAACTGAAATGCTGGCAGCGCGACCGAATAGTCTGCGGGATGTCCTCGGGCTGCGTCGTTGCCATCATGAAGATGACGTGCGCGGGCGGTTCCTCCAAGGTTTTCAGCAGCGCATTGAATGCGGCATCGGTGATCTGGTGGGCTTCATCGAGGATCCAGATCTTGTAGCGATCACGCGCCGGCTGGTAGCGGGCGGCTTCGCGCAGCTCGCGGATTTCGTCAATGCCGCGGTTGCTGGCAGCATCGATCTCGATCACATCCACGGAGCGGCCTTCGCGAATCTCGATGCAGGAGTCGCAGACACCACACGGCTCGGGCACTGGGTGGTCCGTGGAGCGGCAGTTCAGGGCCATGGCCAGGATGCGCGCGATGGTGGTCTTGCCAATGCCGCGATGGCCGCTGAAGATGTA
>DASQXC010000014.1:0-3325 GCA_035639935.1 Terriglobales bacterium | reverse complement strand
CCAACCTCCAAATTGAAAAAGACCGGCAAGACACAGAAGCGCGGCACCAAAGTCCACTTCGTCCCGGACAAAGAAATCTTCTCGACCACGGAGTACAACTTCGATACGCTGGCGCAGCGCTTGCGCGAGCTGGCGTTCCTGAACAAGGGCCTGCTCATCACGCTCAAGGACGAGCGCACCACCGATCCCAAGACCGGCGAGCCCAAGCAGGTCGAGTTCAAGTACAACGGTGGCATCTCCGAATTTATCAAGCACCTGAACCGCGGCAAGAGCGTGCTGCACGATAAGCCCATCTACATGGAAGCCGAGCGCGACGGCGTGGCCATGGAGATCGCCTTGCAGTACAACGACGGTTACTCGGAGACCGTCTTCAGCTTCGCCAACAACATCAACACGGTGGACGGCGGCACCCACCTCTCCGGCTTCCGGACCGCGCTCACCCGCACCATCAACTACGCCGGCCAACAACTCGGGCTATTCAAAGATGTGAAGGAAAACCTCACGGGTGATGACGTGCGCGAGGGGCTGGTGGCAGTGATCAGCGTCAAACTGCCGCAGCCGCAATTCGAAGGCCAGACCAAGGGCAAGCTCAACTCCGATATCGCTGGCACGGTGCAGGCATTCGTCAACGAGCGCCTGGGAGCGTTCTGCGAGCAGAACCCGACCGTCGCGCGCAAGATTATCAACAAGGCGATCGAAGCCGCGCGCGCCCGCGAAGCCGCGCGCAAAGCCCGTGATCTCACTCGCCGCAAGGGAGCGCTTGATTCTGGAGGCCTGCCGGGCAAGCTGGCCGACTGCTCGGAGCGCGATCCCAACCGTTGCGAGCTGTTCCTGGTCGAGGGGGAGAGCGCCGGCGGAACGGCAAAGCAGGGGCGCGATCGCCGCTTCCAGGCCATCCTGCCGCTCAAGGGCAAGATCCTCAACGTCGAGAAGGCCCGCTACGACAAGATGCTCTCCCACGAAGAGATCCGCGCCATGATCACCGCGTTGGGCACCGGCATCGCGAAAGAAGATTTCGATCCTAGCAAGGTGCGCTACGGCAAGATCATCCTTATGACCGATGCCGACGTGGACGGCTCGCATATCCGCACCCTGCTACTGACCTTCTTCTTCCGGCACATGCAGGAGCTGATCAAGCGCGGGCACGTCTTCATCGCCCAGCCGCCGCTGTATTCGATCAAAAAGGGCAAGTCGGTGCAGTACATCAAGGACGACCGCGAGTTCGTCAAGGTGATGGTCAAGCGCGCCTCGGAAGGCCTGGTAGTACGCTATGGCGAAGGCGTCGCCAAAATGGAAGGCGCACCGCTCACTAAGTTCATCACCACGTTGAACGAGTACCTCACGTTCCATGACAAGGTGGACAAGCGCATCCGCCAGGAGAAGGTTACCGAACTGCTGCCGCGCCTTGACCTCTCGAAGCGCTCAGATTTTGAGGGCGAGGGCGAAAAGCTGCCGAAGAAGATCGCCCAGCTCGAGAAACAGATGAAGTCTTTTGCCAAGGAAGAGGGCTTTAAGTCGGTCGAGTCGAAATTCGAGACCGAGCACAACCTGTGGGAAGTCCATTTCACGGACGCGCAGGGCGCCGAGCGCGTCATTAACTGGGAGCTGGCGCAAGCCCCCGAGTACCGGCAGCTAGTCTCGAAGTACAAGCAGATTGAGGCATACATGAAGCCGCCGTTCGTCGTGCAGTCGGTACCGCGCACTGCTCCCGCCACCAACGGCGAGGAGCCTGAGAGTGACGCCGAGCGCGCCGAGCGCGAGAAAGCCGCCAGGAAGACTCCCAAAGCTGCCAAGCCCAAAGAGCACGAGGAAGTCGAGATGCAGACGGCGCGCGAGCTTTTCAATTACGTCCTGAACGAAGGCCGCAAAGACTACACCGTCCAGCGGTATAAAGGCCTGGGCGAAATGAGCGCCGCGCAGCTCTGGGAAACCACCATGGATCCCGAGCGCCGCACCCTGCTCGAGGTCAAGCTGGAAGACATCGCTGAATGCGAGACCATTTTCAGCACCCTAATGGGTGAAGATGTTGAGGCCCGCCGCAAGTTCATCGAAGACAATGCCCTCGACGTGAAGAACCTCGATATTTAAATATCTGCCCGCAGAGGCACAGAGTTACAGCGACTTCTTCCTTTGTACTTTTCGCTGTGTCTCTTTTCGGAAGAACTTCGTGCAAGTTCTTCCCGCCCATTCGTTCCATCGACACCGAACGCTGTTCCAAAGTTCCACGAAAATCGTGCGCGCCTCTGGAACAAACAATGGCGTGTCGGTCTAAGATGCCGAGGGAGAGGAGCGATGACTAGTGTACGACAAATGTTTGCGGCGACTCCGGGACGGCAAGGTTTCGCGATGGAGTTTCTAGCTGCACTTCTCGGGCCGGGTCTGCTGTATTCAACAAACATTCTGAACTCAAGGCCGGAGACGTTCAACCAACAAGCAACGGGTCTGGGCGCGGTTAATACATACAAACTTAATGCAGAACCGCCAGCCCAGGCGAAGACTATGGCCGCGGGGAACAAAATCTAGGAGTTTCATGGTCTGCGTCTTCCTCACCTCGTGTGATGCGGCTCGATATCGAGCTGCTTGCTCCTTCCCGAGGAACCTCAATCATTACGGAACGCTGGCAATCTGCTGGTATACACTGCCGCACAGGAGGTGCGACGTGGGCCGGTCATTCGGTTACTTAGGATTGTTGATCGTGCTCTGTGTTGGTGCGTGGTTTTACGTTCGACACGCGAACGGCGGCTTGCCTGGAGGCGCTGCCAACATTCGCACCACAGTGGACATTGCCGGCGTAAAGAACGACCTGCTGGCCATCGCCAATGCCGAGCGCAGCCAGTTCGCCCTCGAGGGCAAATATCTCCCGCTCGATGCGCTGCAGTCCAAAGGCATAATCAACCTGCCGGCCTCCGGGCGCGGCGGCTACAAATATTCTGTATATATCGGCGAAACTGGCTTCCGTGTTATCGCCAGCTACTCCAGCGCTGCTGGCCCCGCACCGCAGACCATCAGCATAGATGAGAGGATGGAGATCAGGACGGAGTAGCGTCGCAAGCATGGCTGCTTGAGTAGCCGACTCTACCGTGGTGTCGGGCGGTTGTATTGCAGCACGATCTCCACTTCCGAATCGACCGGCTCACCGTTCAAGCTGGCCGGTCGGTAACGCCACTGCTTGAGCGCGTTGAGGGTGCTGTCGCGGAACAACTCGTTCCCGCTCACCCAGCGTATGTTCCCGACAATTCCGAATTTGGTGATTGTCGCCTTGACCACTACCTTGCTCGAGACCTGCATGCGGTGAGCGGCTTCCGGAAAGACCGGCTGCACGCGC
>DASQXC010000013.1:0-4790 GCA_035639935.1 Terriglobales bacterium | reverse complement strand
ATCCGCTGCCCCAAACGCAACCTGCAGATCAAAGTCTCGCGGCCGCTGTCTGCGACCAGCCAGTTCGTAGCCTATGTCGATGCCTTCGGCTACGTAGACGGAACCCGCTGCGTGATTGACTGGAAGACCACCGCGGCCCGCTACCCGGACCAACCCGACGGCCTGCTGGCGCTTGATCCCCAGCTGACCTGTTACTCCTGGCTGACCGGCGAGTCCGAGGTGGCCTTCGTGGTCTTTGTCCGCAAGCGCCTGCCCGAAATCCAATACCTGCGCAGCAGCATCGGCGAAGAGCAGCGGCGCGAGTTCGGGCAACTGGTCGAAGATACGCTCAGCCAGATCGAGGCCGCGCAGTTTCTTCCCCGCCCCGGCATCCGCTTCCCCCAGAACGGCTGTATCAGCTGTCCCTATCTGGGATTGTGTTTACGCAATCAGCCGCTGATTGACGCCAAGCTACTGCGCCGCCCGGGAGGAGACCTTGGTTGGCTTGACGAGCTTGAGTACTAGGGCGTGGCCAATGCCGCCGCAACTGAACCAAAAACGCGCCCAGTTTGTGTTGGCCAAGATCGACCAGATCCTAGAGTGGGAGCGGCAGACGGATCGCGAGCGCGACACGCGCTTTGTTGAACTCGGGCGCTACCTGTGCGAGGTGCGGGCCGGGCAGTACTGGCGCCTGGAAAACCTGGCGTCCTTTGATGATTACCTCGCCAGGCGCTTCCCGGAGTCGAGGAGAAAAGCCTATTACCTGATGTCCATCCATGAGCATCTGCCGCGGCCAGTGCGGAAGGAGTTGAAGCAGGTGGGCTGGTCGAAGGCGGCCGAGTTGGCGAAGGTGGCGCGACGCGAGGGAGAGCAGTTCAAAAGTGCAGACTGGTTGCACAAAGCCCGCTCCATGCCGCACCAGCAGTTCAAAGAAGAAGTCGAAAAATACCTGACCGGAGCGAGCGAACCCTCGGAGCTCGTCTACTTCAAACTGTACAAGAGCCAGGTCCCGGTGATTGCGCAGGCGCTGGAAACCAATGTCCACGGAACGTGAAGTGACGAATCTTGACTCGCCCCAAGTGGCATCCAGGAGCTGATCGCGAGTAAAGACCCTTCCCGCGTGCTGGGCAAGATACATCAGGAGGCGACACTCCGTAACCGTACTTGCGACGGGGATGCCACGAACTCTGGTTGACAGGTTACATGGCCAACGCGTCGATCTCAAGGTCACCGGTTTTGATCACCCCTGGAATGGGCGCCTGCTCTGCCCGGCGCAGCACCGCCTGGACGCGCGCCACCAGTTCGCGAGGGCTGAACGGCTTCGTAATGTAGTCTGCGCCAAGCTCTAACCCTTGCACGCGTTCGGTCTCACTAAACGTCCAGGTCTTCCAGGGATCCGCAGGAACGACATACTAGGGATCTAGACCGCCTCACGATTTTCCGCGGAACAAGAAGATCAGTTCGATGACCAGGATGATCACCACCATCGCCTCGAGCAGAAATGCCCGCGCTTGATGGAACTCCCCGATCATGAAGCTGTAGAGGTTCCCGGCGGTTTGCAGCTTCTCATCCACCAGCGATTTGTAATCGTTCACGCCGACCCGGGACGCCGCAAGGTTGTATAGCCGAGCGGAGAACATATCGCTCAGAAACTTAATGGCATTCTCAGTGCGCTCTGTCAGTTCCCTTACATCCAGGGTCACTCGCTGCAGGCGTGCGCCCTCCCGCGCCAGTCGCCAGCTGCGCAGTACAGAACTGCCGCGCTCCAGGAACTTGTATCCTGCTTCCAGTTCCCGAGTCAGCAGCTCGTCGTAGTGCCGGAACTCGAGTAACTGTGAATTGGCGTGTTCCAGCAACTCGATCGCAGTCTGCGCACCCGTGGGAGTATCGTAGAGGAAGGCGCCGTGCCAACCGATGATGGCAAGATCCCGCGGATAATAAGAAATACGTGCCTGGAGGACCTCGCTCTTTTCGTCTTCGGACAAAGAAGAGGTTTCTCCACGAACGACCTCGGCAATCTTGTCACCACACTGAAGGATAAGGTCAGATGAGAGCGGTGAACCAGGCACTCCCGCCGCGTGGAAGACAAAATAATCCTCCGACAGCCACTGCGCGTAAGGCTTGACGACGGCGGAACCGAGGCGCTCCGCCTGCCCGCGCACAAGGTCATACGCGAGTCGTTCGAATTCACTGCTTGCCATCCAGCGGCTGGCAAGCTCGATCCAGCCGGCCCAATCTCCTTCAAATGGAGTCTCGAACAGAAGGCTGACCACCCCGTAATCGTAAAATTTGATCCGGGTGCGAAGCTGCTCGCCGGATGAGAGATTGTGCACTCCGATCTCTTGAACTACGGGTGGCCGTCGAAAGCCAACGTATTCGGGCGTGGGATGTTTCAGACTACCGCCGGCCTGCCGTACCCCGGACGCCGAGCGCAGCCGATCGATTTCGATCTCCTCGCCGACATCGAAAAGAACGAGGGCCACTGCTGATCCGGTCATGGTTTCCGGGGGCACGGTGTTGGAGGTTAGCAGGAGGAAGCGATTAACGCACGTGCGGATTCAATCACTCGAACGGTATGGTACGACACAGGGCTGCGTCCGTCATCAGAACCGCCACCTGGGAGGATTAGGGGAACGTTCCGATCCAAGATGTCTGAAACGATGGACTGTAGGTGTGACGATCTGCCTTATGTGTCCTAATCCGCTGGAGGTCCCAGCCATTCTTCCAGAGCCCACCTAACCAGTTGGGTGATGCGCACCTTGTGGGGTGTGGAGCATTGTGGCCCATGGGGGGAAACCGAAAATGGGACCAGCAACTGAACGTAGTACCTGGTCGAAGCTATCGGAAGAAATCGTTGGGGCGGTCGAAAGGGCCGGAAAGTCTGTGGTGGCGCTCGAGAGCCGACGGCGGCATTCGTCTAGCGGCATTGTCTTGCGTCCCTACATCGTGGTCACAGCAGCTCACACGATCCGAGGCGAACGCGAGTCGACGGTCATTGTCGAAGGAGGAAGGTCAGTCTCCGCAAACCTGGCTGGACGTGATCCGACTACGGATCTCGCGGTGTTGAGGCTTTCAACTTCGAGCGATCTGCCAAATGCGCCTGTCGCCGAATCCGCAGACATCAGAGTGGGGAGTCTCGTGGTAGCGGTCGCTCGATCGCGCCGCGGCAATCTTGTGGCCAGCAGCGGGATTCTGTCGGGCGTCATGGGAGCGTGGCGCACCTGGCATGGAGCAGAGATCGACCGGTTCATACGGCCTGACTTGACGATGTACCCGGGCTTCTCCGGCGGTGCCCTCATCGATTCCAGCGGGCTGGTGCTCGGGATCAACACCACCGGCGTGCGGCGTGGGACCTGCATCACGATTCCTCCGGCCACTGTGCAACGGGTCGTCGACGAACTGCTTGCAAAAGGACACATTGCTCGCCCGTATCTTGGGTTGGCGATGCAATCGGTTCGCATACCCGAATCCCTGCAGAGCAAGCTGAATCTAACCAACCAGTCCGGACTGCTGGTGGTCCATGTGGAACCGAATGGGCCAGCGGAACGGGCAGGCTTGATGGTCGGCGACATTGTGCTTGGGTTTGGCGGATTGGCGCCCGAGGAGCTGTTGGAGTTTCGGCAGCACCTTCACAAACAGAACATCGGTGGCACGGTTAACGTCAGCATCATTCGGGGCGGAGCACGCAACAGCATCGTCGTTTCTGTTGGCGAACGCCCGGTCGAGTAGTGGCGGTGCCGTGCCACCAGCGGCAGACAGAGCCACGAAGGTGTTGATCGCAGCCCGATCTGGGGTCCGGCAGGCGGGCCTGGAAAAAATGCTCGCCGAATCCTCCGACTTCAGGGCGGTTGGCGTCTGTGCCGGAATCGCTGCGGTCAAAGAACGAGTCCGGCAGCTAACGCCCGACATCGTGGTGCTGGATTGGGACGGACAATCGGATGCCGCTGCCTTCATCGGGCCGCTGGAACACATCACTGCCAACATCAACGCAGTGGTTCTGTTGGACGATCCAGGGCCCGAACTCGTTGCTGCCTTGCTGGCCTTGGGCGTAAGAGCTGTGCTTGAGCGGGACGTGTCAGTCGACGAACTTACATCGGCCCTCCAGTCGGCTGTGGACGGCCTGACCGTGCTCGGGGCGGAGATCGCAAGAACCTTAGGTGAACGCTTGCCGCACAGCCACGCTACCGAAAGGCGTGTACCGGTCGAAGAATTGACGGATCGTGAATTGGAAGTCCTGGAACTACTGGCTGAGGGCATCGGCAACCGGGAGATCGCTGCGCGTCTCGGTATATCGGAACACACAGTGAAGTTTCACATCAGCTCGATCCTCAGCAAGCTCCGTGCGTCCAGTCGCACCGAAGCTGTGACCTACGGGATTCGACAAGGTTTGATCGTAGTGTAAGCTCCGCGCCACCACTGGGAAGGGTCTTGTGGCGTGCCGATAAATAGCAGCTACCCATGACCGTTCTGCTCCTACGGCATAATCGCTTGCAATTCGGCCATGCGGCGGCGCAGGTATCGGCGCTCGACGGCATTCGTGGTGAGGATCAGGGCGCGCTCATATTGCTCGAGCGCATCTCGCCGGCGGCCGATGCGTCGTAGCAGGTCGGCACGTGCGGCATGAAAAAGATAGTAGGAATCGAGTTCGCCAGAAGATCCTAGCTTATCGATCAACTGCAGGCCTTTTTCCAGGCTTTCACTCATCGCGACCGCAACTGCATGGTTCAAAGCCACGACAGGAGAACTATGTATTCGTCCCAGCTCCGCATATAGCTGCGCAATCTGCTTCCAGTCTGTTTCCTCGGCGCTTT
>DASQXC010000012.1:0-5032 GCA_035639935.1 Terriglobales bacterium | reverse complement strand
GACGGGGCTGAGCTCGACCAATCCGTCCCCCTTAAAAAGGTTCCACGGCATGGCAGTGGCTGTGTCACTGAACGCAGACACGTCCCGCTTGTTCGCCGGTCAAGCGAGGCTGGGCCGCACCGTGTTGATGGCACTGCTGATGCTGCTGTTAAGCGTCGCAGTTCCCGCCGTCGCGGCACAGAGCGCCCCGGAGGATGAAGTCCACATCACGCCCCGCCAACTCCCCGACGCGGCTAAGGATCCTCGCGACACCATTGACCCCGCGTTGAAGACGCACACCAAACCCCTGAAGGTGGATGTGGATCTGGTGCTGGTACCGGTTACCATCACCGATCCCATGAACCGCCTGGTGACTGGCTTGGAAAGAGACAATTTCCAGGTTTACGAGGACAAGCAGCCGCAGGAGATACGCCACTTCTCCAGCGAGGACGCGCCCATTTCGCTGGGGGTGATCTTCGATATGAGCGGCTCCATGTCGAACAAGATCGAGAAGGCACGCGAGGCTGTGGTGCAGTTCTTCAAGACTGCCAACCCGCAGGACGAGTTCTTCATGATCTCGTTTAACGACAAGCCGGAGCTGCTGGCTGATTTTACGCGCTCGATAGAAGACATACAGGGAAAGCTGATCTATACGGTGCCCCGTGGGCGTACCGCCTTGCTTGACGCTATTTATCTTGGGATGAACAAGATGCGCGGTGCGCAGAACAGCAAGAAGGCGCTGCTCATCATCTCGGATGGCGGCGACAACCACAGCCGCTATACTGATGGTGAGATCAAGTCCATGATCAAGGAAGCCGACGTGCAGGTCTATGCCATCGGCATCTTTGAGCCCAGTCCTCCTACCCCGGAGGAGGTGCGCGGGCCGCGCTTGCTGTCTGAGATTACCGACATAACTGGAGGGCGCACCTTCGTCATTGACAATCCTAATGAACTGGCCGATGTGGCCACCAAAATCGGCATCGAGCTGCGCAACCAATATGTGCTCGGCTACCGTCCAAAGAAGGCAGTGCGGGATGGACGCTGGCACAAAATCAAAGTGAAGCTCTTGCCGCCGAAAGGATTACCCCCGCTTACGGTGTACGCCAAATCGGGATACTATGCACCTTCGCCATAAGCTGTTTTCCCTGGTTTTGCTGCTGAGTTTGGGTCTGACCCTGACTGCTGTCGCCCAGAATCCACCGGCACCCGCGCAGGCGCCCGGCCAGGCTACCAAGGATCAGGAGGAGGACACTCCCCCAGTTCAGCCGCCTGCAAACCAACCCAGTGATACGGTGCAGCTACCGTCGCGCCAGCCTTCTCAGGAGGACGTGGAGCAGGGCGCAGGTGGTACCTTCACCTTCAAGAAAAAGGTCGAAGAAGTTGTGCTGCACGCCACGGTGGTTGACCAGAAGCAGCACCTGGTCACCGGGTTGCGGCGCGGCGACTTCATCGTCTTTGAGGACGGCCGGCCAATGCCCATCACTTCCTTCCGCCAAGAGGACATCCCGGTAGCGATCGGCATCGTGATCGATAACTCCGGCTCGATGCGCGACAAGCGCCAGAAGGTGAACCAGGCCGCGATCAACCTGGTACGCGCCAGTAATCCTCGTGACGAGGTCTTCGTCGTTAATTTTAATGACGAGTACTACCTTGATCAGGATTTCACCTCGGATATCAACCGCCTGCGGGAAGGTCTGGAGCACATAGAGTCACGCGGCGGCACCGCGCTGTACGACGCCGTGATGGCATCCGCAGACCACCTCGCCAAGGGGGCGCGTCTGGATAAGAAGGCGCTGCTGGTAGTGACCGACGGCGAGGACAACGCCAGCCGCGAGTCGCTGGAGCAATGCGTGCGCCGTCTCCAGGATCTCAACGGTCCCACCGTGTACACGATCGGGATTCTGGGCGACGACCGTGAAGCACACCGTGCCAAGCGCGCGCTGGCGGCGCTTGCCCTACAGACTGGTGGTGTTGCATTCTTCCCTAAGGATCTGAGCGAGGTGGACAGCATCACGCGTCAGGTGGCGCACGATATTCGCAATCAATACACTATCGGCTACAAGCCCACAGATCCCAACCGCCCGGGATACCGCAGCGTGCGCGTCGAAGCTCACGCCCCCGGGTACAAGCATCTCGTCGTCCGCACCCGCAGCGGTTACTACGCGGGACAGGAAAGAGCGTCGCGATAGTTTCCAGCCGCAGAGACACAGAGGTTCTTATTTCGCTCTGTGCCTCTGTGGCTCGTTCATTGATTGACCGCCGCGCTGTGCTCCCGTACCCTAGCCGCAGATGAAGATCACTGAAGCCGCCCGCCTGCGAGTGGCGGAAGAGATCACCGAGTTGGTCGGTGAAACTCCGCTGCTGCACCTTCGCAAGATCGTCCCCCCGGAGGCCGCCGACTTGTTCGCAAAGCTTGAATACTTGAACCCGGGCGGCAGCGTCAAAGACCGCGCCGCGATTGGTATCATCAGCCGTGCCGAGCAGCAAGGCTTGTTGCGCCAAGGTTCGACCATCATCGAGGCGACGGCGGGAAACACGGGTATTGGCTTGGCGTTAATAGGGATCAGCCGTGGCTACCGCGTCGT
Source organism: Terriglobales bacterium (assembly GCA_035639935.1). Taxonomy (GTDB): domain Bacteria; phylum Acidobacteriota; class Terriglobia; order Terriglobales; family Acidobacteriaceae; genus JAHFUA01. The sequence continues at coordinate 2,468 of DASQXC010000012.1, read as the reverse complement.
TTTGTTTGTCCCACAAAAGTTTTCCGAGGAAAAGGTCATCCTCATGCGTGCCCTCGGCGCCGAGGTGATACGCACGCCGGATGCCGAGGGGATGGAAGGCGCCATTCGCCGCGCGCGCGAGCTCGCTGCCAAAATCCCCAATTCCTTTGTCGCCGGGCAATTCGAGAACCTTGCCAATCCCGATTATCACTACCAGACGACGGCCCGCGAAATCTTCGAGCAGATGGAGGGCCGCATCGATGCAATTGTCGTCGGCGCCGGCACCGGCGGCACCTTCACGGGAGTGGCACGTTTCCTGAAGGAGCGCACCCCGGGCGTGCTGGCGGTTGCCGTCGAGCCGCAGGGCTCGATCCTGGGTGGCGGGCCGAAGGGCGAGCACAAAGTCGAGGGCATCGGCGCCAGCTTCATACCCAAGACCTTCGATGGAGAGCTCGCCGATGAGATTGTCATGGTCCAGGATTCCGAGGCATTTGCGATGATTGGCGAATTGGCGCGCAAAGAAGGCGTGCTTTCTGGCTCCAGCGGCGGGGCCAATGTTTATGCCGCCATCCAGATCGCGAACCGCCTGGGCGCCGGCAAGCGCGTGGTGACCGTCATTCCCGATTCCGCCGAACGCTATTTGTCGAAAGGAATCTTTGACGGGTGTTGAGAGTCGAGCCACCGAAGAAGATGCTCTTGGCTTTTAGCTTTTGGCCAAAAGCCAGGAGCCAAAAGCCAGGAGCCAATGAAAAACAAAGAACTTGGTTTCGCCACGCGGGCCATCCACGTTGGCCAGGAGCCTGACCCTTCGACCGGCGCCGTAGTGGTGCCTATCTTCGCCACCTCGACCTACGTCCAGGAGGAGATCGGCAAACACAAAGGATACGAATATTCGCGGGTTTCCAATCCCACGCGCACATGCCTTGAAAAGAATTTGGCATCGCTCGAAGGCGGGCGTACGGCACACGTCTTCGCCAGCGGCATGGCTGCCATTAATGCCATGTGTACGCTGCTCAAGTCGGGCGATCACGTCGTCTGTACCAACAATCTCTATGGCGGCACGCCGCGCCTGTTCAACCAGATCCACACGAACTACGGCTTGCAATTCACGTATGTTGATACCGCCGACCTGCGCGCCGTCGAGCGGGCCATCCGCGGCAACACTCGTATCGTATTCGTTGAGACGCCGACGAACCCACTGATGACGCTCAGCGATCTGGCGGCCATCAGCCGCATTGCGCACCGGCGGGGCGCCGAGCTGGTTGTTGACAACACTTTCATGTCGCCCTACTTCCAAAAGCCAATCGCGCTAGGCACCGACATGGTCATTCATTCGACCACCAAGTTCCTCAATGGGCACAGTGACGGTTTGGGCGGCGTCGTAGTCTGCACCAAGCCGGAGCACGCTGAGAAGTTTGCCTTCATCCAGAAATCCGCGGGGGCGATCCTCTCGCCATTCGAGTGCTGGCTGGTGCTTCGAGGAGTGAAGACGCTGGCAATCCGCATGGAAAAGCACGACGCCAATGGCCGCGCAGTGGCGGCCTTTCTCAGCCGTCACCAAAAAGTGAAGAAGGTCTTCTATCCTGGCCTGCCCGAGCATCCGCAACACGAACTGGCCCAGAAGCAGATGACCGGCTTCGGTTCCATGATCACATTCGAGACCGGCTCGCTGAAGAACGCACAGAGAATGTTGCGCAAGCTGCGCGTCTGTTCGCTGGGAGAATCGCTAGGCGGAGTGGAGACGCTGATCTCCCACCCTGCCACCATGACCCACGCCGCCTTGGGGGAGAAGGGAAGGCGCGCCATTGGCATTACCGACGGGATGGTGCGCATCTCCGTCGGCATCGAGGATGTGGACGACATCATCCGTGACCTCGACCAGGCGCTGGCGGCGATCTGAAAAAGAAAAACGCAGAGAACGCAGAGAGGGCCAAGAATTTAAGACTCCGCGCACTCTGCAGTGAATTCTTGTCCATGGTACAGAAGCAAGGGCCACGCGAATGGAATGCTGAGGCTTACCATAGACTTTCGCGGCCACAGTTCGAGTGGGGCCTCAAAGTCCTTGATCGTTTGCCATTGCGCGGCAACGAAAGGCTGGCGGATGCCGGCTGCGGCAGTGGCAAGATCACGGCAGAACTGGTTAGGCGCTTGCCGTGCGGGCGAGTGCTGGCCATAGATCTCTCGCAGAACATGTTGCAAACGGCGCGCGCGCACCTCGAACCTTTCGCCGGGCGGGTATTCTTTATTAACGCCGACCTGCGAGATCTCCCACTCGATGGCGTTCTTGACGGCATCTTCAGCACTGCCGCTTTTCACTGGGTCCCGGATCACGACCGGCTATTCCGTAACCTGTTCCGCGCCCTCAAGCCGGGAGGCTGGCTGGAGGCCCAGTGCGGCGGCGGTCCCAACCTCGCGCGTGTGCGAGAGCGCGCCGTGAAGCTGATGTCGCAGCCGGAGTTCGCGCCCTTCTTCGAAGGCTGGCATCCACC
>DASQXC010000011.1:0-8138 GCA_035639935.1 Terriglobales bacterium | reverse complement strand
GGCTTTGGCGCAACAGGAATCGGGGGTGGCCAAAGATGTGGTACTTCAGAGCCGCGAAGGGATGTTCGGCTGTCGCTTTCCGTAGCCGCATGGCTTCGGGCGTGGCGCGCTGCTGCATGCGCTCCAGGGCGGCGTCGTGTACGTGTTTTTTGAGCAGCCGGCGAGAACCCACCGTGCAGCGGGATTGCAGCGGGCAGGCCTGGCAGACTTCGCGCCGACCCGCATAGACGACATAGCGCTCCACGGCTTTCCAGTCTTCCAGATTTTCGCGCCCAGGGCGGGGCAAGCACGTGAGGACTTGCTTTCTGCCATCGCGGCGCGAGCCCACGACGACATAGACACAAGCCGGACGCAGACGATCGCCATCGCGGAACTCGACCTACTTGCCATCGAGGAACAGCGCCAGCAAATCGGGATCGAGCGGCCGGCTATTGCGCAGTTCCAGCTCTTCGATCAGACCGGCCGCCACGCGCTCCAGTTCTTGCTGACAGCGGGAGAGTCCCATTTTCTGCAGCGCATCCTTGACCGCGTTGAGAGAGCGACCGGAAGCCAGCAGGGAGAGCAACAAGCTCTGGGTCTCCTCGCTGTAGCCCCGCTGATAGGCAGGAGGCAATGTGGCCGGACGGAAGTCGCCGGTGCGGGTGTGGGGGACGCGAAGGTCTACGGGAATGGCGCCCAATTGAACTGAGCGATCATAGAAACCATTGGGCTGATCGTGGACGACACGTTCCAGGTAAGCCCGGCGTTCCGCCAGCCCTACACTGGACAGCAGCATGCTTAACAGTTCGCGCAAGCTGAAATCGGCGAGGCCGGACTCCAGCATGGGAGTGAGATCAGTTTTTTCCAGCGCTGAAGGAGATTTCGGTGCTACGCTTTTCTCGGGAGCTGAGGCCATTAATTCGCTCCTACACAAAGTTGGGTTGGTGGCACGGATCTCAGCCCCAGGGGACTGCCTGGGGCGCTTTCATGTTGGGCTGGACTCTGCGAGAAGCCTAACGGACCGGAGTCGGCGCGAGGCGTTGTGGGAACTGACGGAGGTGTGGGAAAACCAAAGAACGGTTTTCCCACACCTCCTTGAACCTTCGGTTCACAGTTCCCACAACGCGGGCTGCTGGACCATCCCCAAACACAACTTTTCTTCTACTCCCGGGGCAACTGGCGGATAGCATCTAAGAATGCCGAGTATGAAGGCGAAGATCCGCATTGTAATCGCTGACGATCATGCGGTGCTGCGCGAATCGCTCTCAGCCCTGCTGGCCACCCAGCCCGACTTTGAGGTCGTGGGCAAGGCGGCGAATGGCTCACAAACGCTGCAACTGGTGCGCGCGCGTCCTGCCGATGTACTGGTTTTGGACCTGTTTATGCCCGGCACCGATGGTTTCGAGGTGCTGCGGACCCTGGACCGAGCCGGCAAACAGGTAGCAGCAGTCGTGCTGACCGCGTCCGACAGCCAGTTTGATTATGCTCAGGTCGTTCGGCTGGGGGCCCGCGGGCTGGTCTTAAAGACGGACGGCCCGGAGAAGTTGTTCTCCGCCATCCGCGCTGTGGCTCAGGGGGAACTGGCATTTTCCCAAGGCATGACGCGCCAGGTGCTTCATATTATGGCTGATGGGACGCGGCCGGCGATGTCGCTGGCTCGCCTTTCTCCCCGAGAGCGTGAGGTCGCGGCGCTGGTCGCGCGCGGCATGAAAAACCGTGACATGGCGCGGGAACTCTCGATCAGCGAGAATACCGTCAAACGCCACCTGCAGAGCATCTTCGACAAAACCGGAACCCACGATAGGCTGGAATTGGCCGTGCTGGCGCTCAAAGAGCTCAGTCGGGCGGCATAGCAGCACTCAGCAATTAGCACTCAACCTGAAAATCCCCACCCTTGAACCGAAAAAACCCCACCCGAGCAACACCGGCTCGGGTGGGGCACCCCTGTGTTTCTTACAGGAGCCTCCGGCCTTTTCGGTACAACCAAGCTGAGTGCTGAATGCTGATTGCTATCTGACGCTGGCGGCCATCTTTTTCACCATGGCCAGCACCAGCTTGCGATCGCTGTCGTTGAGGTTGGACGAATAACGGCGGATCTGGGACAGGAACCGAACGTCCTCCTCGCTCAACTGCGGGCTCCTACCTGCCTGGCCGTCAGGGTGAGTATTCTCGGCGAAGAACTGGGCCAGCGGCAGCTCCATCGCGCCAGCAATCTTGGCGAGGGTATCGAGCGACGGGATGGTATGTCCATTCTCGACCCGCGAGAGGTAGCAACGCAGCAATCCGGTACGCTTCTCGATGTCGCCCTGGGACATTCCCTTTTGCAGGCGGTAATTCCGTATGGTCTCGCCGATGTTCATTCCGGGAAAACACCTTCACGCTTGGGGAGTAACGGCATGGTAACCAGAGTAGAAGAAGGATAGCAAGGGAATTTTTTGGAGCAATCAGCAATCAGCACCAGGTAGCACTCAGCAAGTCCGCGAGCCGAAAGTTTCCGGAGCAGGAAATGCCCGGAGTCGAATCCAGTAGAGACGCAGCATGCTGCGTCTCCAGAAGCTGAGTGCTGACTGCTGAGTGCTCTCAAGCGGCGCGGTCGAAGCTGGCGAGGACGGCGTTTCGGTCATGATAAACCTCGAACACATTGAGCAGGCCCACCACGCGCAACACCTCAGTAGGCATTCGCGCGAGGTTCAACAGCTTGCACTGGCCGCCGCGATTGCGCATGGAAGTGTAGGCGTGAAGCAGCACCCCGATGCCGCTGGAGTCGATGGCCGGAACGTCTTGGAGATCCAACACCAATCGGTGGATATCGCGTCTGTCCAGTTCGCAACAGCGCCGGCGCAACTCGTCCAAGCATGCTTCTCCCAGCTTTAGCGGACCGCGCACCTGGAAGATGGTCACACCGGATACGGTCTCCACGCTGACACTCTCCATGCTTTGCGACCTCCATGTGTAGCCTAAAAGCTTTTGCTGTGGAAAAGCGTTGCAAGACAGAGTACCGTGTTGGAGTACGGTGAACACTCGGTACTCGGTACTATCCCAGCGCGAGTTCCATGTACAGCGCTCCTTTCAATGGATTGGGGCGATAAGCCGCGATCTCGTAGAACCCCAGCACGCGATAAAGCTGCACCGCCCGCTGCATGACGGGCGCGACCGTATCCAGGCGCATGCGTTGGTAGCCAGCGGCGCGCGCTTCCACGATCAGCGCCTCGGCCAGTCGTCTGCCGATCTTGAATCCGCGGAAATTCGGACGCACGTATAACCGCTTCATCTCGCAGATGCCATTCTCCAACCGATGCAAGGCCACGCAGCCCGCAGGATGGCTGTTGTTGAACTGAGCCAGCAGCAGGCGTCCGGCGGGAGGCGAGTAATCTCCGGGGAGCGACCTCAATTCCTGATCGAAGCTCTGGAAGCACAGGCTGAAGTTCAGCGAATGAGCGTACTCCAGAAAGAGTTCGCGCACTGCGGCGATCTGTTCCGGGGTTCGGACCTGGATGATCTGCAAGGCGGGTTCAGCGGCCGTGCTCATAATCAACCCATCAACATTCCGCCGTTCACGTTGAGCACGTGGCCGGTGATGTAGGAAGCGCCCTCGGAGGCGAGAAATCGCACTGCCAGTGCAACTTCCTGGTCCGTCCCGAAACGTCCTAGTGGCACTAAGTTCAGCAAATTCTGTTTGTGTTCGGCAGGAAGCGCGGCGGTCATGGGGGTCGCGATGAAGCCGGGGGCGACCGCGTTCACGGTAACGTTGCGCGAACCCAGCTCGCGTGCCAGGGCCATGGTCAAGCCGATCAATCCCGCTTTGGAAGCGGCGTAGTTGGCCTGTCCGGCCTGCCCCATCTGTCCGACCACGCTGGTAATGTTGATGATCCTGCCCCAGCGCTGGCGCATCATGCCGCTCACCACCTGCTGTACGCACAGATACGCTGCCGTGAGGTTGGTGGCCAGCACAGCTTCCCAGTCGCCACGCTTCATACGCAGCAGAAGCTGGTCGCGAGCAATGCCCGCGTTGTTCACCAGGATGTCCACCTTGCCGAAGGTGTCCAATATCGATTTAGACGCGGCTTTGATCTGTTCGTCACTCATGACATCCATGGGAAAGGCCTGCGCCGAGCCGCCGGCCCGCGTGACCTCGTCCACCACCGAGGCGAGGTTGTCGCGATTGCGCGCGGCTGCAGCCACGGTGGCGCCGGCTTCCGCCAGGGCCAGCGCACACGCCCGCCCGATACCTTGTGAGGCTCCAGTCACCAGCGCCACGCGGCCTTCTAGGTCCGGCATCGAGAGGCTCTGGGGTGAGTGTAGCATTCAGCACTCAGCAAGAGACCGCCTCTCAGAGAGCCCCTCACATCTCGCGGAAACCATTTTCCGCGCCCCAGCAGGGCTGGAGTTGCTAAGTGCTGAGTTGCCGATTGCTGACTGCTGAAGGCTGAGTGCTGAATGCTATTCTGGCCCGAGATCCGCGCCAGCTCTCGATTTTCGGCGATTCGGCCCAACAACTCCGGCGCAAATCTCATCCCAAATTGTTGAGCTTATGACGCGCTGTATACGAGCTTGCAAAACGATGAAGTGTCGCTTGTGGCTGGCGGTTGCATCGGGGTTCCTGTTGGGACTGGCCGGATGCCGAGGTCTGGTGAACGGCAGCGGGGTGGAAGCCGGCAACACGCCCAATCCGCAACTCAACCAGAACATCAACCACATTATTTTCATGATCCAGGAGAACCGCTCTTTTGACCATTACTTCGGGCACCTGAATGCCTATCGTGTGCGGCACGGGCTGCCGCCCGACGTGGACGGTACGCCGGCGGACGCCTCCAATCCGGCGGCCAACGGCGTGGGGATCGTGGCACCTTTCCACCTGACGACACAATGTCTGGAAAACGTGAGCCCATCCTGGGATGAGAGCCACACCGACATTAATGCATCCGATCCCCCCGCTCTCACGCTCAGCGCGACGCCCATGGACGGATTCGTGAAGACAGCGGCAAAATTCGCGAGCGACACTGGCCTGAACGACACACAGGGACTTCGGGCCATGGGCTATTTCGACGAGCGCGAGATTCCGTTCTATTACTTCATGGCGACGCAGTTCGCGATCTCCGATCGCTGGTTTTCCCCCGCCCCTACGCGCACGCAACCCAACCGTATGTTCGCGATCGCTGCCACCTCCGACGGGCTGGTATACCCGCCGAAAACGGGCACGGACCGGCTGACAATATTCGACCTTCTGCAGAATGCCAAGGTTTCGTGGCGGGTGTATGCCATTGATCCAAAGGCCTCGACTCTGGAGCCGTTCCCAGTCTTCGAAGCACACCCTGAAGCGGTCGTTCCCGCTTCACAGTTCTTCAGCGATGTTGCCGCCGGGAACCTGCCTGCGGTGGCTTTTATCGATACCGGTTTCGAGAGCGGCGAAGACGAACACCCGCCGACTCCCATTCAGCCGGGTGCGGCGCAAGTCGCGCGTTTCGTTAATGCGCTGATGTCCAGCCCCTCCTGGAAGGACTCGGTCTTTATTCTGACCTTCGACGAGGGCGGCGGCTTCTACGACCACGTACCCCCTATGCCAACCGTCAATCCTGACGGCATCAAGCCGCAGGACCTGTTGCCGACAGACATACAAGGCGACTTCACTCTCTCCGGGTTCCGCGTGCCGGTGATTGTCATCTCGCCCTTTGCCAAGCCGCACTACGTCTCCCACCTGCCGATGGATTACACGGCGATCCTCAAGCTGATCGAGACCCGCTTCAGCCTGCCCAATCTGACCGCACGCGATGCCAGCCAGCCGGACATGTCACTGGAGTTCTTCGATTTCGAAGGCGCGCCCTGGCGCAATCCGCCCACTCCACCCGCCCAGCCGGTGGATGCGCCCTGCTACTTCGATCATCTGCCGTAAGGAATTGAGGGCCCAATGACTCAGTCCTCGGCAGCACTGGCGTGGCTAATACGTGCCTAAGCGGAAGCCGAAAATCTGCCAGGAGGCTCTGCGTTTGCAGGGGCTTTGCGATGCTGATCGAAATCCAGGACTTGTCCGGGTAGGACTTCGCGGAGCGCCCATTCGATGCGCTCAACGGCATCCTTCATCCTGGCGATCTGTTCCGCGTCAGGCGGCATATGAGTCGAAAGGGCGATTACTTGGAGAGCGTTGCGTACGTGGTGGTTCATCAACGCAATGGTTTTCAACCGCTCCATGACGTACCGCGACCTCGCATGTTCGTACCAAAATACAAGCAGCCCGGCGATAAGGCCTCCAAGAATGTCATCCGCAACACGCTGAGATCCGCGTAAACCGTAGTGAACCGACAACTGGTCCGCAACGAAGAGCAAGCCGGAAACCGCCAAACCAGCGATCACCCCTTGTACACGCGGCAAGCGAGTCCGTCCGATAGGCAGTCGCGCAGCCTTGGGTCGATTCATTAGCGTGCTCCTTCGCCGCCGATCCGGAACTGGCGGCAGGGTTGGTGGTGTAATGGCTCAATGACTCAGACTCAATGCCAATGCCTCAATCCTCAGCCGCCTGGGCCCCCAGATCCTTCTTGAACAGGTAGCGCAACAGCGAGGGCGCAATGAGCGTGGTTGCCCCCGTCATAAAGATGACGATGGCGTAGGCCGCCTGCGAGATCATCTTCATCTGCAAGCCGACGAGCGCGACTATGAGCGCCACCTCCCCCCGCGGTGTCATGCCCACACCGACCTTCAGGGCGCTTGACCAGCCCTCGCGCAACACAGGCGCGCCGCAGGCGACCACCTTTGCTATTAGCGCCAGGATGGTGATCACGACACAGGCCACGATGACATCTGGCTCGAAGATGCGCAAGTCCAATCGCGAACCCATGGTAAAGAAGAAAAAAGGAGCGAGGAATTCGGTGATGGCGCTGACCCGCAGCCCCAGCCGCCACTCGCCAGAGTACTCCGCGAAGGCCAGTCCGGCAAAGAAGGCGCCGATGATGGCGGCCATGCCAATCCTTTCCGCCGCCACCGAGAGGGCCAGGCAGATGGCCAGCGCCAGCACGAGTGGCGCATTCTCCGTGGACATGCGTTCCAGTCCCGGCCTCATCTTGTGGATCACCTTCGAGCCAAAGAACACCATAAAAAGCGTGAAGGCCACAGCTTCCACGAAGAGCACGATGAGCTGCACCCATTGCACTCCTGTAGCTGAGGCCAGGCCCGCCACCAGCGCCAGTACGATCATGCCCAGGATGTCGTCGGCCACCGCCGCTCCCAGAATGATTTTCGCTACCCGCGTGTGTAGCACGTGCAGGTCCCCCATGACACGCGCGGTGATGCCGACGCTGGTCGCGACCATGGCTGCCGCCACAAACACGGCTTCGTGGGTCGGACCGCTGCGCAGCCCGCGCATATAGGCGAATCCCAGCGCGAACGGTACCAGCACACCAGCCAGCGCGACTGTCAATGAGGTGCGCCCGGTTCGGACCAGCTCCTTGGGACTGGTCTCGAGCCCTACCGTAAACAGCAGGAAGATTGCACCCAAGCCGGCGATCGAGAATGTGGTGGCATCCGGGTTGACGAATTTTGTGGCATAAGGACCAAGGATCACCCCTGCAAGGATCTCTCCCAGCACCGCCGGCAGGGCAAGCTGCTCGAACATCTCTGCGAACACCTTCGCCCACACAAAAATAACGAATAACTGCAGCAACAGTGGTTCGGCGTGCGGCATGCGAGGTACGAATTGCCGTTACATTCTCAGGAAAGCGATGCGATGTCGCAAGTCTCGGCATAAATGGCGCTGGTCCGGTCGGGGTTACGGCGGCGAGGCTACACGGATCGCGCCGTGACGAATGTGACACACTCGCTGCTCAAAAAACCGTGCACTGAGGAAAATCGCACTCGCACAACGTAGAAGTGAGCCCCCCTTGGCAAAAGCGGCCAAGGGTGGGGCACCCGTGCGGTTTGTTTTGAATGACGGATGATCCGATCAACCGACGGCCCGATCCTGATTGGGGGAATCCCTTCTGTCACTCTGGTAACCGGCAAATGGAGGTCTCTTCACGTACAATACTTGATGCACCACCCAGCAAGGGGTCAGCATCAAATCGGGTGTCGGAAAGGGCGGAGTAGGTGTGTCTTCATGAAGAAAACACTGGTTTTAAGTTTATTGCTCATCTCGGCCGCTGCTTTTGCCCAGGAACACCCGGGTACCCAAA
>DASQXC010000010.1:0-6998 GCA_035639935.1 Terriglobales bacterium | reverse complement strand
AGCTGCTGAGGGCCGAACTTCCCCACCCGAGCAAACCCGGCTCGGGTGGGCCAGCATTGGGCGTCGTTAGCTCGCGCTGTTGTTGGCGGCGGCAATGAGCCTAAACAGGAATCCCGCGCGATCAGAAGAACGCGGTCACGCCTTCCGGCAACACCATGACCCGATCCTCGATCCCTGCTCGTTTGGCCGCTTGCGCCAGCAGCTTGAGGGGTTCGTCAATGGGCTCATGTGAGAGGCGGAAGCTGCCATAGTGCATGGGTACCATCCAGCGAGAACCTAAATCGAGGAAGGCGCGCACCGCGTCCTCTGGGCTGGTGTGGTTGGCGCGGAATGCCGGCGGATGATAGGCGCCAATGGGCAGGAGCGCGAGCTCGGGATGGAGTCGGCTGCCGATCTCGCGGAAGCCGTCAAAATAGGCAGTATCACCGGCGTGATACACAGAAGCGTTCTCCGATTGCAGCACGTACCCGCCATAGCAGCGATGGTTGTCGGTGACGATGCGCGCCCCCCAGTGCCGCGAGGGCACATGCGTGATCTTCACGCCACCGAAATCGCAAGATTCCCACCAGCCCAGCTCGATAATCTCGCGGAAGCCAAGGTCCGCAACCAGATCGCTGACGTTGTGCGGCACAACAATGCTGGGCGCGGCGCTGCGCAGGCCATCCGTATGGCGCGCGAGCGCGCGTAACGATGGCCGGTGCAGATGGTCGAAGTGCGCGTGCGTAACAAGAGCCAGGTCGATGGGCGGCAGGTCGCGAATGTGCAGCCCGGGGCGGCGCAGCCGCTTCAGGAGAAACAGCCATTTGGCGAAATTGGGATCGATGAGGATAGCCTTGCCGGCGGTCTGCAGGAAGAAGCTGGAGTGTCCGATGAAGGTCAGCGCCAGTTCGCCGTTGTCACTCAGTCGGGGCTTGTAAGTCTCCCCGGTGCGCGGGGTCACGACCGAGTGGCGGACCAGGCGAGTAAAACTGCGGGCTCGTCTGGTAAGAGTCCTGTTCAAAAAGTCCATGCAAAAGTCTGGCGTATTTAGATACCGGACGGAAGCCCGCGATTCAGGTTGAGAGACAAGATTCACCGCCTGAATTCATCAAGCCTCTCCCGCCCCGAAACATCATACCGCTTCCGCGGGCGCCAAATATGCCCAGCCACGAGCGTACACCGTGCGAGAAGATTTCTTGACCGCAAGCTTGCACTGGCTTTCTAATGGGTGCCGCTGCTGCAAGTGGAGGACACTTATGCGCGTCGCATTCCTGGGCCTGGGCATAATGGGACGGCCGATGGCCGCCGCCCTGGTCAAAGCAGGCCACGAGGTCGCGGTATGGAACCGGTCGGCCGGGAAGCAGGTGCCGGGAGCTCGGGTTGCCGCAACTCCGCACGATGCCGCACTGGGCGCGGAAGTGGTGTGGATGTGTGTGTCGGACACCGCCGCCGTTGAACAGGTCCTGTTCGGAGAAAACGGCGTGGAAGGCGCGCTGCAGCCGGGCATGATCATAGTAGATTCCAGCACCATAGCGCCCCGCGCCACCCAGGAGTTCGCACGGCGCATTGGTGCGCGCGGGGCAGAGTACGTTGACGCGCCTGTCACCGGTTCCAAAGCCGGCGCCGAAGCCGGAGAATTGATCTTCATGGCCGGTGGCAACGCGGCGACTATTGAAAAACTGAGGCCGCTGTGGACTGCTATGGGCAAAGAGCTCTTCCGCATGGGCGACGTGGGCATGGGCCAAACTGCAAAGTTGGGCATGAACCTGATGATCGCACTCATCTATGAAGGCTTCGCTGAAGCTCTGGCGCTGACGGGGAAACTCGGCGTCAGCCCGGACGCACTCATCCCGCTGATTCAGGCCTCGATGGTGCGCTCCGGCGTAGTTGATTACAAAGCGCCATTTGTGTTGCGTCGCGATTTCTCCCCAAATTTTCCTCTGCGTCTTATGCACAAGGATATTCAGCTCATGCTCGATGCCGCCAAAGAGCAACGCGTGAAGCTGCCCGGGCTGGAGACGGTGGCGGAAATCTATGATATCGCCGCCGAAGAAGGCCAGGACGATCTCGACTACGCCGCCACACTCACCCTGCTGGAGAAATGGGCGGGAGTCGAGGTGAAGGGAACCGCCGCGTAGAACACTTCACGTTTCCAGTTTCCGTGGCATTTTCTCCACCTGCGAGGCTACGGCTCCTTTACTTGTGTCAGCCGAGCGGCTTCAGCCGCGAAGTATCTCGGGATGACAGCAATACTCCTGCCTTTGCGACGCGGGCGAAGTCACCCCACGGAACATTCATCTCTGTAGATTTTTTGAAACTACATTCGCGACGCGGACGCTCCCGCCGCCAGTTCCCGGAGCATATCGAAAACGTTGGAGCCGGCGCGGCCCTCGGGCGAGATGCATTTCAGCGGGATGGTGGCGGAGAAGTGGGGCGAGCTGCGGCGGAAGCCGAGGCTCAACAGCTCGCGATTCCGGCAACTGAGCAGGGCATTCATCATGGCGGTGACCTCTCGCTGCCAATACTGGCTGGAGGTCATGATGAGCGGCGTCACATGCTCGAGAAACCAGCGGTCTGGATCAGGCGAAATGCGCCGACTGCTGCGACCCGACCAACGGTGCTGACGGACCTGCAGATTAAAGCTCGGGGGAATGTCCAGATCAGCTTCGAAGGTAATGGTGGCGGGCTGCCGGTGCCACCAATGCCGCAGCCATGTCAGTGGCATTTCGCGGGGAACCAGGCGCACCAGCAGTGCTGGATGCTCAAACAGATTCGTGCTCAGGCGCAGGGCCACGTGGAAGACTGAAGGTCCCAGCCAGCGGATGTCGACCACCTGACCCTTCCCAGCAAGAGCGGCGTGGACCCACTCCATCACGCGATCAGCCCGGTGGCGGTTCGAGCGCACGAAGAACAAATACCACAACAACACCGTGACCGCACCAGCCACGAGATAGATTGCCGACCTCTCCCACATGGTATTCAATAAGATGCCTTGGGTGGGAGGTCAGATGTCAGACTTTGATTACTGCTGTGACCCGGGCGGCCTCTCCATCACATACACCTTGGCAGGATTACCGGGCTGGACATTATTCTTCTCGAAGCTTTCTTTAATCCGGCGGCGTAATTCGCGGCTGACCGCATGCTGCTTCCCGGGGCGGGTCTTAACGAGCATGAGGTAATCTACTTCGCCTCCGGCCACGCGTTCGATGCCAGGCACTTGGGGCTCGGCGACAAGAAATTCACCATAATTGGAATCGTTGCGCAGCTCATTGCCTACATCTTTGAGCAGTTCAAGAATTCGGTCGCTGTTCTCGCGATAATCTACCGAGATGTGCAGCGGCACCTGCGCCCAATCGCGGGTAAGATTGCTGACAATCTTGATCTCACTGTTTGGAATGATGTGGACGGCACCGCTTTCGTCACGCAAGGTGGTGCGGCGGAGCGTCATGGTTTCCACAACGCCCGAAACCCCGGCAATCCGTACCACGTCGCCCATGTCGTATTGGTTTTCCATCAGAATAAAAAATCCGTTGATCACGTCTTTGACCAGCGTTTGGGCGCCGAAGCCGATGGCCAGACCGGCTACACCGGCGCTGGCCAGCAGTGGTCCCATGTTGACGCCCAGTACAGGCAGAATCTGCATGGCGGCAAGAAACACCACCACTGCGATGCCTACGCTGTTGAGCACGCTGGCAAGGGTGCGCAACTGCTGCGCGCGTAGCGCGCTGGGCAGCGCTTCGCTGCGGCTGAGCTTCGCCAGTCTCCCGGTCGCCAGCTTTAGCAGCCGTATCAGGAGAAAGGCGACCAGCAGGACAACAAAGATCTTGGGGGCGTCTCTGCGGAGAAAGTTCTCCCAGTCACCCTTCCAGTCCTGCCAGACCACACGCAGGCGCGAAAGTTGCGTTACAGCGGATGCCATCGCGGTCAGAAACACGGCTGATGTCGTGTGCAGGGCGCGATTATAGCAGCCGGCGTTTGAGCGGCCGGCTCGGAGCGAAGGCTATAATCTGCAATTACTTTTTCGCGAGGTCGCTTGCCTATGCCTGCTATTGTCGCCCGTCTGATTTTGTGTACCTTCTTAATGACTTCTCTCTCGTGGCCGCAGGAAACTTCCACAAACGCGCCAAGTTCAGGTGTGCAGCAGGGACACGCTCCCGTAAATCCTGCGCCGCCAACCCCGGCCGAGGTGGACATGCAAAGACACATGGCCAAGCAGCGCAATCAGGAACGCTTCGCACACCTCAAGAAGGACACCGACCACCTGCTCGAACTGGCCACGCAATTGAAGAAATCGGTGGACCAAGCCAACGATCAGACCCTCTCACTGGAGGTGATCCGCAAAGCCGAACAAATTGAAAAGCTGGCTAAACAGATCCGGCAGAAAATGGCGAGCGAGTGAGGCAATCGGGTCGCAAAGCCGCACACGGCTGGACCACGGCTCTTCGAGGTTCCGGTGACGAGGACACCCGCATTCGGAGTTCGGTTACAATGAATTTTTTGTGTCACGCACTCATACGGTCCTAGGAGATCTGTCTGAAGGTTTGCTCGACGATTTTGGTAATGGCATTCGCGCTTGATCAGCGCGGGCTCGGTGGATTTGTCCAAAAGCAGTACTCGCATCTGACAGACAAGACTTTCCGGGGCCTGTACCAGGTAAACGGGTTTGACTTAGCGTTACTGATTCCATACTTCATTGTCCTCATCTTTTTGGCAAGCTACGGTTTTCACCGCTATGCGCTGGTCTACCTTTACTACAAGAATCGCAAGAACAAGACGAAAGGGCCGGCCTGGTGCTTCCAGGAGTTGCCCCGCATAACTGTGCAGCTCCCCGTCTTCAACGAGCAGTTCGTGGTGGACCGGCTGGTGGATGCGGTCTGCCGGCTCGAGTATCCGCGAGACAAGCTCGACATCCAAGTGCTCGATGATTCGACCGACGAGACGGTACATGTCGCGCGAGCGGTGGTCGGGCGCTATGCCGCTCTGGGACACGACATCAGCTATCACCACCGAACGAATCGTGAAGGTTTCAAGGCGGGCGCTCTGCAGCAGGGCATGAAGTCGGCCAAAGGTGAGTTCATCGCCATCTTCGACGCGGATTTTGTTCCCCCCGAAGATTTCCTGCTGAAAACTGTACATTACCTGGCGGAGCCCAGCGTCGGCATGGTGCAGACGCGCTGGTCCCACATCAACCGCAACTACTCGTTCCTCACCGAGGTGGAAGCCATCCTGCTGGACGGCCATTTCATTCTGGAACACGGCGCACGTGCGCGCTCGGGCGTGTTCTTCAACTTCAACGGCACCGCCGGCATGTGGCGCCGCCAGGCCATTGAAGACGCTGGTGGCTGGCAACACGATACTCTCACCGAGGACACTGATCTGTCGTACCGAGCGCAGTTGAAGGGGTGGCGGTTCGTTTACCTGCAGGATGTGGAGTGCCCGGCAGAGCTGCCCATCGAGATGACGGCATTCAAAACCCAGCAGGCGCGCTGGGCCAAAGGTCTGATTCAGACGGCGAAGAAGATCCTGCCGCGCCTGCTGGCGAGCGACGTTCCCTTGCGCATAAAGCTTGAAGCCTGGTACCACCTGACAGCCAACATCAGCTATCCCCTGATGGTTGTGCTTGCCACTTTGCTCCTGCCGGCGATGATCATCCGCTTCTACCAGGGCTGGTTTCAGATGCTTTACATCGACCTGCCTTTGTTCCTGGCGTCCACCTTCTCCATTTCCAGCTTCTATTTGGTGTCGCAGAGAGAGCTGTTCCCAAACACCTGGCGGCGGACATTCCTGTTTCTGCCGTTCCTGATGGCGCTGGGCATCGGGCTTACGATCACCAACTCGCGTGCCGTTCTGGAAGCCCTGTTCGGCAAATCATCGTCCTTCACCCGCACCCCCAAGTACCGCGTGGAGGGCAAAGGCGCCAGAGCCAGAGCGGCCAAGTATCGCCGCCGCCTGGGATGGGTCCCCTGGGTTGAACTGCTCATCGGTGGCTATTTCCTCGCTGCCGTGATCTACGCCCTTAACAACGAAAACTACATCACAGTTCCCTTTCTGCTGTTGTTCGTGCTCGGGTTCTGGTGCACGGGGTTGATGTCGCTGCTGCAAGGCCGCTTCGAAGACTTCTTGCTGCGCGCCAGCGACCTCCGCGAGAAGCCCTTCCCGGTAGGAGTGTAGCTGCTCTGCTGGCTCAGCACGCGCCGACCTACGTGTGCCTCAACTCAGCGCTGTTCATCTGAGCCCGACTTGACAACTTGCCACTCGCGCGCGTATCAGAGTCAGAGTTCCTGCTCGCTTGGAAGGGCTCATCCCCCCGGACTCTTCCGAAAAGCAAATCACTCCTCAAACGCGCGCGGCAACAGAGCCGCCGCACCTCGAAAGGAGAATCTATGATTTCGGTCACCAAGTCAGTCCGGCCTTTTTGGGGGAGAGGAGCAATATTTTTTCTGTTGTTTGCGGGATTCGCATGCGCCCAAACACCCAGCAGCACTCTCCACGATGCTGCCATCGGCAAATTGCAGCCGGCATCGATACCGGTGCAGATCACGATGACCCAGGGGCCCAGAGCAGCGGTGTCCACCACAACCATGAACAAGAGTATGCCGTTCATTTCGCCAGGTACACTCGTCGCGGCGCAGGGGGCGATCAACGCTGCTGATATTCGCGGGGAAGAAGCAGGACTTGATGCCGGTTTGGATCAAGAATTCCCCGACCTCGGCATATTGCCTGGGTCGCTTGGTTGCAGGAAGCGGATCTCCAAAGACGAACATCGCAACGTGCGTGTCAACCAGGACTGCACCTTGCGGCGGCAGGCGGAAGAGTCAATTGCCTTCAATCCCGCGGATCCGGATAATCTGATTGCGGGCCAGAATGACAGCCGGGTCGGCTTCAACCAGTGCGGCATCGACTGGTCGCTGAACAACGGCCACAACTGGGGCGACCTGCTGCCGCCGGAGCGGCAGAAGGTCAACTTCCCGGCGTTCGAGGAGCCGACGGCGTCCGACCCGAACCGCCACACGATCCTT
>DASQXC010000009.1:0-10458 GCA_035639935.1 Terriglobales bacterium | reverse complement strand
GAGATTCAGCCGGAGATTCAGTGCCGAGTGCTGCTGACCGCGCCCATGGAGTCGTTCAGTGTCGGCCACACCATTGTGGTGAGCCGCGGCCTGCTCGACGTGCTGCCCGACGAAGCCACGCTGGCCGCCGTGCTGGCGCATGAGATGTCCCATATACTGCTGGCGCATGGGGAGAGCCCGATGTACGGGTTTAACGACAGAATGCTGTTCAACGAACGCCAGACGTTTACCCGCCTCACCCTCAGCCACTCGCCGGCCGAGGAACAGGCAGCGGACACCAGAGCCCTGGAGCTGCTCAAGAATTCGCCCTATAAGGAGCAGTTGGCCAATGCCGGGCTGTTCCTGCGCGCCCTACAGCAGCGGTCGCCGGTGCTGCCCAACCTGATCCGCGCTCACCTGGGCAATGGCCTGACTCTCGGCAGCAGCACGCGTATGTCGCAACTCATCGCCTCGGCGCCGGCGCTGGAGATGAATAAGGTGGACCAGATCGCCGCCCTGCCCCTGGGAGCGCGCATCAAGGTGGATCCCTGGAGCGACAGCGCGCAGATGTCAAAAGCCAAGCCCGTCGCCCTGCTCTCGGCACGCGAAAAGATGTTCTTCGAGGTCACGCCCGTGTATCCCTATTTGACGCGCGTCAACGACAAACCGAACGTGCAGAAGGTCGCGACCACCTCACCAGCGCAATAGGCGGCGTCTCTGCGGAGCAGCAACAAGGCTAAAGCCGGCCCCCTCGGGATTAGAAGCAACAAAGCTGCGCTGCTCTTGGTCAACATCCGGCAGCTCCTCACCTTACGCTCGTCCACCACCGGTGCGCGGCGGGGACGCGAGCTCAGCGAACTCGGGCTCATCCAGGATGGCGCGGTGCTTTGCGTCGGTGGCAGCATCGTGTCGGTCGGCCAAACCAAAGATGCGGTCAGCGATTCCTGGGTAAAGAAGAATCGCAAAATTCGCTGGATCGACTGCACCGGCAAAGTCGTCCTCCCCGGCTTTGTCGATTCTCACACCCACCCCGTGTTCACTGCGCCCCGGCTGGTGGACTTCGAACAGCGCATCGCTGGCGCCAGCTATGAGCAGATCGCTGGGGCCGGTGGGGGCATCCGCTCCAGCGTCGAGGGCGTGCGCACGGCAAGCCGCGCGCTGCTGGCGGCCCGTGTTCTCGCTACCCTCAATGAAATGCTGGCGCAGGGCACCACCACAGTCGAGGCCAAGTCCGGGTATGGATTGAGCCTCGATGCGGAACTGAAATCGCTGGAAGCTATCCGGGATGCCGCCCGGCAGTGGCCGGGAACCGTCGTGCCAACGTTGTTGGGAGCGCACGTGGTGCCGCCGGAGTACGAAGGGCGCGAAGACAAGTACGTCCGCATCGTTTGCAAGGAGATGATCCCGCGGGCCGCCGAGCGCAAGCTGGCGCGCTTTGTGGACGTCTTTTGTGAGCGCGGGGCTTTCAGCCTGGCGAGCACGGAACACGTGTTTTTTGCGGCGCGCGAGCACGGGCTGGGGGTGCGCGCCCACGTTTGCCAGTTCAGCCAGTGCGAGCTTGCGCCGCTGTTGAAATACGATCCTGCCTCTCTTGATCACATGGATCATGTGGGCGATGACGACATCGCGGCTCTTGCTGGACAGTCCGCCATGTCTCCCGCGTACCAGACGGTCGCGACGCTGGTTCCCGGGGCCAATCATTTTCTTGGGCTCGGAAGCTTCCCCGATGCGCGCCGCCTGATCGACTCCGGCGTTCCGGTCGCTTTGGCTACCGACTGCAATCCCGGCACTTCGCCGATCACCAGTATGCCCTTCGTGCTCTCGCTGGCCTGCACTCACATGAAGATGACGCCCGCCGAGGCCATTGCCGCCGCCACCATCAATGGCGCACACGCTCTGCGAGTGGCCTGGCGCAAGGGAAGCGTTGAGCCCGGCAAAGACGCAGACCTCGCCATCTTTGACGTCGCCGATTATCGCGAAATCCCGTACTGGATCGCGGCGAACCGCTGCGATGCGGTAATTGCTGGCGGAACTCAGCTCTAAGCAGAATTGCAAGCGTTGCGAATCTCCCGCCAGAGCTCGTCGCGTCCTGCGCCGGTGCGCGCCGAAAAGGCTGCCACGCGCTCCGCGCCAAGCTCCTGCCGCAAGGCTTCCAATGCCGTACGCAGTGTGTTTCCCGAAAGGCGGTCCGCCTTGGTGGCCACAACGAGGAGGTCCCGCTGCTTGGCCCGCAACCAGTCAACCAGTTGTTTGTCGCTTTCCTGCGGCGGGACTTTAGCGTCCACCAGCACGATGGCAAGGCGGAGCGTGGGACGGTGTTCGAGATAGGGCTCGACGAAATTCGCCCACTCCGCCGTGAGTTCGCGCGGCAGCCGGGCGTAGCCGTAACCAGGCAGATCGATGAAGAGCAGCGCGGGACGCGGCTTCCCCGGCCAGCGCACCTCGTAGAAGTTGATGGTACGCGTCCTCCCGGGTATGGAGCTGGTTTTGGCGATTTTCGTTCCCAGCAGAGAATTAATAACGCTCGACTTCCCCACATTCGAGCGCCCCAGGAATGCCACTTCCGGAACTGAAGCGGCCGGGAACTGCGCCACATCCGATGCCGCCAGCAGGAAGCGGGAGACGACCTTCATGTCACAAGTGTGCGGGTTCTGACGCCGGCTTGCAACTGCGAGGAACAAGGCCGGGGCTATACACCCGCTGCACTTCGCTCGCGCTCAGTCGCTATGCTCCCTCGCACTCGCTAAGATTTTGGGGCTCTGCCGACCCGCCACTTCCGTGGCGGGCTGAACTCGGTCGCGCCTACGGCGCTGGTGTATTGTGATTTCTTTTGCGTTCTCGGCGTTTCGGCGAAATAAAAAGGCCCACCTGCTAGCCAGCGCAGCAGCATCGGGCAGCAAAAGCGACACATCCAACCTTCCATGGCGCGAAGCAAGACCAGGCCACGGCCCACAAAGACCAGGGTGACAACAGGTGCGGTTGCGGCCGAGAAACTGAAAGCGGCATTCCCTGGAATCAGCCTTCCCCTACGGCCGCCATTTCCGCCCATGGAAGCGAAGTTCGCGCAACAGTTTCCCGCCGGCGAAGGTTGGCTCTACGAGCCTAAGTGGGACGGATTTCGCTGCCTGGCCTTCCGCAGCGGCGACCAGGTGCTGCTGCAGTCCAAGAGCGGGCAGCCGCTGGCCCGCTATTTTCCCGAGCTGGTGGAGGGGTTGCGCGAGCTGCCAGCAGACAGATTCCTGCTCGATGGCGAGATTGTGATCCTGCGCGACGGACATCTTTCATTCGACGACCTGCTGCTGCGCATCCACCCTGCGGCCAGTCGAGTGTGGAAGCTGGGTGCGGAGACGCCGTCCACGTATCTCGCCTTTGACGTGCTGGTCGATGAACGCGGCAAGCTGATTGCAGATTTACCATTGCGTGAACGCCGCGAGCAACTGCGCACCTTCTTCCGCGGTCTGCCGCAGAATGGCCGAGTGCGGCTCTCTCCCGCGACAACCGACCGCGCGACTGCGGAACGCTGGATGCGTGAACTGGGCGGGACCGGCTTCGACGGAGTGGTGGCCAAGCGTCTCGACGATCCCTACCTTTCAGGCCTGCGCGCAATGGAGAAGATCAAGCGCTTGCGCAGCGCCGATTGCGTGGTCGGCGGGTTTCGCTATTCCGAGAAGGGGCGGCAGGTCGGTTCCCTGCTCCTTGGTCTCTATAACCAGCAAGGCCTGCTTGATCACGTCGGCTTCACTTCCAGCTTCAACCGGAAGGAGCGGAAGGCGCTCAAGCGAGTGGTCGAGCCCCTGATTGGTGGGAATGGTTTTACCGGACGCGCGCCGGGCGGGCCCAGCCGCTGGAGCACACGACGCTCCGACGAGTGGCAGCGCCTGGAACCCCAGCTGGTCTGTGAAGTGCAGTACGATCACTTCTCCGGCGGCCGTTTTCGGCACGGGACCAAATTCCTGCGGTGGCGTCCGGACAAAGCTTCCCAGCAATGCACGTTCGACCAAGTCGCGCCGACAGGCGCGGGCCGCGCGTTATCGGAATTTTTGGGCGAGGCGGCGTGAGGCCTTCGAAGTACCGAGTACCGAGCTCCGAGTTCCCGCTGTCCTTCTAAACTCGGTACTCGGCACTCGCAACTCGGTACTTGTCCTTCGCATGCGGTTTAAGCGGCCTTGGATGAGGCCAGAACATCCAGGCTGCGCAGTGCGGAGCGTACGATTCCCTTCACGTCGCTGTTGGCGCACATATCGCTGGCCCCAGCGGCCAGTGCTGACGCCCACATCTCCTCGTCGGCGACCCTGTGCGTGCACACGATCGGGGTATCGCGGAAGCTCTGATGAAGAGTCTCCACCTCCGGCAACCCGACCAGCTCAAGATCGACCACGGCGACATCGGCGCGGTGCTTGGGAATCGCCTCGCGCAACTCCTCCAGCGAGCGCACTACGGCCACCGAACGGAAATGGTCGTAGAGGGAAGCGGCGAGACGTTCTGCATTTCTGGAATCTGATTGGGCGACGACAACGTTCAGCGCTCTCATGGCGATGCCTTTCCTTGGGGTGGGGGCCCTGGCATCATGCCAATACCGGGGCGTGACCGTGCTGCGGAGTGGAGCGACCGCAGGCATGCGTCTTCTGAACCCGTTTACTTCCTGGGCGAGCTGCTCTCCCGTGCCTGAGTGGCGTCGAAGGGTTCGGGCTGCAGCTTGCCGTTTTGCTTCAAGAGGATCTCGACTTTTCCTTCCGCCGCCTCCAGTTCCTTGCGGCAGGAATTGGAGAGCGCAATGCCTTCTTCGAACAGCGCTAGCGCCTTTTCCAGAGGCAATTCCCCCTTCTCTAGCTCATCGACGATCTTTTCAAGGCGCTGCAGGCACTCCTCAAACTTGGGCACGCTCCTCCAATCCGATTTCAATTCTAGTTCACGTTGGGATGCGGCGCACCGTGGAATTTTTCCACAAAAAATATCGCAGTGCAGCACAATCTGCAGCAGAGTTCCGCCCTACACGACGGCGGTGCTGCGCGAGGAGCCGAGGGCGTCAATGACGTCGAGGGCGGCGGGATAGCGCGACAGCGGCGCGCTCACCTGCGCTCCCTGCACCAGGTTGCGGATGGCCAGCAGCATGTCGCGGGCGATGGCCACGCCTTCCGCGCGTGCCGCCTCAGCCCCCTGGCTGCTGGCGGCGGCCATGCGCTCCAGGATCGCGTCCGGCACCGATACGCGCAGCTCGTTCTTCATGAACTCGGCGTTGCGCACGCTCACCAGCGGCCAGATGCCGGCGATGACCGGAATCCGGCAGTGCTCGATCCGTCGCAAGAACCGCTCCAGCAGGGCCACGTCGAACACCGGCTGGGTGACCGCGAATTCCGCCCCCGCTTCCACCTTGTATTCGAAGCGGCGGATCTCCTCGTCGATGTTGGGCACACCGGGATTGGCGCCTACGCCGATCACGAACCCGGTAGCGGTTCCGATGGGGTTGCCGCCGAGATCGAGCCCGTTGTTCAGATTGTGGACGAGGTTGACCAATCCGATGGCGTCCACGTCGAAGACCGCGGTAGCGTCGGGATAGTTGCCCAGCTTGGGCGGATCGCCGGTAATGCAGATCAGGTTGCGAATGCCGATGGCGCTCGCCCCCAGCAGGTCCGATTGCATGCTGAGCACGTTGCGGTCGCGACACGTGTAGTGCAGCGCCGCCTCAATGCCGACCTGCTGCTGGATCAGGATCGCCAGCGCCTGGTTGCTCATGCGCGCGGAAGCGCGTGGGCTGTCAGGGATATTCACCGCGTCCACACCGACGGACTTCAGGAATCGTGCGCCCTCAATCTCGCGGACAACGTTCGTCCCCTTTGGCGGCACGATCTCCACCATGGTGACAAACGCGCCGGCAGCGATCTTGGAGCCGAGGCGCGAACGCTCCGACAGTGGCGGGCTGCTGACAATGGAATCGGATTTCGGTGGCGAAGCTACTTGAAAGCCGCAGCCCTTGGCTCCGCCCATGCGCAACGCCGATTTCATCGCACGAATATGCTCGGGAGTAGTCCCGCAGCAGCCGCCCACCAACTGTACACCTGCAGCCAGAAGTTTCCGGGCATAGCTGGCCATGTATTCGGGCGAACACAGATAAATGTTGCGGCCTTCGATGGCGCGGGGCATGCCGGCGTTGGGCTGCGCCGAGAGCAGCTTGGTCGTTACCCGGCGCACGCGCTCTACGGCTTCCAGCATAGCCACTGGACCAACGCTGCAATTGCAACCCACTACATCCGCGTCCCACTCGGTCAGCTTGGCGGCAAACGTCTCGGGGCTGGAGCCGTCCAGGCAGTTGCCTTCTTCATCGATGGTGACCTGCGCGACTACAGGTACAGACGGGCTCGCCGCCCGCGCCGCGAGAATCGCCTGATGCAACTCCTCCAGGTATCCAAAAGTTTCCAGGATCAGAAGGTCCACCCCGCCGTCCACAAGGGCGGCAATCTGCGCCCGGAACGCGTCCCTCGCCTCCTCGCGTGAAGTCTTGCCCAGGGGCTCAATGCGGATGCCCAGCGGGCCTACGGATCCCGCGACGAACGCCTGAATACCTTTCTTCGCGGAGTCGCTCTCCACGGCTTCGCGCGCCAGCCGTGCGCCCGCGAGGTTGATCTCGCGCACCTGCTGTGCGATGCCGTGGCGGTCGAGGCGGTAAGGGTTGGCGCCGAAGGTGTTGGTCTCGATGATTTCGGCGCCGACCTGCAGGTACTCCTGATGGATTCCGCGGATCAGGTCGGGCTGCGAGAGATTCAGCTCGTCATAACATCGGTTGATGTAAATCCCCTTGGCGTAGAGCAGGGTGCCCATGGCGCCGTCGCACAACATGGGCCCCTGCCGCAGGCGGGAAAGAAAATCAGATGGCATCTAGGGTCAGAATATCGAATTCGTGCAGAGTAGGCCAGCGGTGGAACTCACAATTGGATGGCCGCCCTTGGCCGTTTTTGCCGAGGGTGGGGATTTGAAACACCGACAAAGCAATTGCTCGCGATGTCTCTCGTCATCGGAGTGGCTCGGCTTCACGACCCAAACATGAAATACCCCACCCTTGGCAAAACCGGCCAAGGTGGGGCACCCAACCAAGTCAAGTTCTCATCGGAATCATGATCCCTGTTTTCCCAGCAAACTTGATGGCCTCCTGATAGCCGGCGTCGGCATGGCGAGCCACACCAATCCCGGGATCATTGGTCAGCACGCGTTCGATGCGCTTGGCCATGGCATCGGTCCCGTCGGCGACGGTGACTTGTCCGGCGTGCTGCGAATATCCAATACCCACGCCGCCGCCGTTGTGGATTGAGACCCAGGAAGCTCCGCTGGCCGTGTTGAGCAGTGCGTTGAGCAGCGGCCAATCGGCGATGGCGTCGGAGCCGTCCTTCATACCTTCGGTCTCGCGGAAGGGTGAAGCTACGGAGCCGGTATCGAGGTGATCGCGGCCGATAACGATGGGCGCCTTCAGCTTGCCTTTTTCGACCAAGCCGTTGATGGCCAGACCGAACTGTGCGCGTTCACCGTGGCCGAGCCAGCAGATGCGCGCCGGCAGACCCTGGAACTTGATCCGCCTGCGCGCCAGCTCTATCCAGCGGCTCAGAATGCGGTTCTCGGGAAACATCTCCAGCACGAGTTGGTCGGTGACGGCAATATCAGAGGGCTCGCCCGAAAGCGCCACCCAGCGGAACGGCCCCCGCCCTTCACAGAACAGCGGGCGAATGTAGGCGGGCACGAATCCGGGAAAATCATAGGCGTTCTTGACGCCGCGCTGGAAAGCCATGGTTCGGATGTTGTTGCCGTAATCGAAGGTGACGGCGCCCATCTTCTGCAGGGCCAGCATGCCCTCCACGTGGCGCGCGATGGAATCGAGCGCGCGCTCGATGTATCCCTTGGGATCGCGCTGGCGCAGCTCGGCCGCCTGCTCTACCGAGAGTCCTTGCGGGATGTAGCCGTTCAGCGGATCGTGCGCCGAGGTTTGATCGGTGAGGATGTCAGGCAGCACGCCGCGATCAGCCAGTGCGGGAATGATCTCGGCACAGTTCCCTACCAGCCCGACAGAGACGGCCTCCTTCTTGCGCACCGCGTTCTTGAGAATTCGCAAGGCCTCATCGAGGGAGTTGACCATGAAATCGCAGTAGCCGCTCTTCAGGCGCTTCTTGATGCGCTCAGGATCGACTTCCACCCCGAGGAACGCCGCGCCCGCCATAGTCGCAGCCAGCGGTTGCGCTCCGCCCATGCCGCCCATGCCGCCGGAGACGATCAGCTTGCCCTCGAGGCCAGAATGGAAGTGCTGCTCGCCAGCCGCCGCGAAGGTCTCGAACGTGCCCTGAATGATGCCCTGTGAGCCGATGTAGATCCACGAGCCGGCGGTCATCTGGCCATACATGGTGAGCCCCAGGCGCTCGAGCTCGGTGAACTTTTCGAAGTTATTCCAGTGGCCAACCAGGTTAGAGTTGGCGATGAGCACGCGCGGCGCGTACTCATGCGTGCGGAAGATGCCGACCGGCTTGCCCGATTGCACCAGCAGCGTCTCGTCGTTCTCCAATTCTTTGAGCGAAGCCACAATGGCGTGGTAGCACTCCCAATTGCGCGCCGCCTTGCCGCGCCCGCCGTAAACCACCAGATCCTGGGGACGCTCTGCAACCTCCTCGTCGAGGTTGTTCATGAGCATGCGCATGGCAGCTTCCTGCTGCCACGACTTGCAGGAGATCTGCGTGCCACGCGGCGCCTTGACGGCGGTGTAAGCGTTGGCTTCCGTTTCTACCGGCATACAAGGATGGTAGTTCGCAAAATGGGCACATGCAATGATGCCGGTCACGTGGTAAGCTCCCGACGATTCCACTACCCGACATCAGGGAGGAAAGTATGAAAAGGTCGTTGAGGATTGCGGGTGTGCTTGCCGCCCTAGCCCTGGCGTGGGCGACGGGATTGACGCAAGGCCAGACGGAATCCACCAGCCATGCAGTGATCTTTACCTCTGCCGATAAGGCGAAGTTCAAAGAAACGCGCCCCGGCGTTTCCATGGCTGTCCTCTGGGGCGACCCTGATAAGGGACCGTACGGCGCGTTCACGAAGTTCGCTCCGGGCTTTGACGCGGGGATGCACACGCACACGAACGATGTATGGCTCGTGGCGCTCAAAGGCGCATATCTGTACAAAGACGAGGCGGGTGAAAAACGCGTCGGGCCCGGCAGCTTCATGCGAATTCCGGGCGGCAAGAAACATTGGAGCGGCGGCGACAAGAAAGAGGGCGCACTTTTTTATCAGGAATCATCTGCCAAATTCGACCTGGTTCCGGCCAAGTAGCGGCCGACATCGCTTACCAGGAGCTATACGGCGTACCGTCGGAGCCGACGCCGCTTGCGCCAGAGTGAACATCGGTGATCCCAGGCTGGGTCTGCCCAGGATCCATCAAGGTGTCATCGCTGGTGGTTTGCCAGGTGTCGGACGAACCGGTGAACGGGTCCTTGGGTATGGCCTTCAGGTATCCTGACGAGACGAGGTCCTCGAGCGACTGCGGCGCCTTCTGTTTATCGAGTGTGTACTGGTCGATGACGTTGCGCATAGTGAACAGGTCATCACGCAACACGGCTTCCTTGGCGTGCACCAGCGACTTCATGTAAATGGGAATCGAGATCGACGCCAAAATCATGATGATCGTAATGACGATCATCAGCTCGATAAGGGTGA
Source organism: Terriglobales bacterium (assembly GCA_035639935.1). GTDB lineage: Bacteria > Acidobacteriota > Terriglobia > Terriglobales > Acidobacteriaceae > JAHFUA01. The sequence continues at coordinate 795 of DASQXC010000009.1, read as the reverse complement.
AGCCGAGTGGCGAGTTGCGAGTGCCGAGTACCGAGTGGCGAGTGCCGAGTTGCGAGTCTAGGGCGATTTCACAATTAGTGTAGGCGGTGGAAGCGCCGGGCTTCAGCCCGGCGGAAACGAGAGCCTTAGAGAAACGGGCTTCAGCCCCAGCGCCTAAAGGCCGATACGATTTGGATATCCTATTCCGCAGGCCTGAAGGCCTGCGCTTCCACACGGCTACGCGTCTCGTAAATCGCTCGAGAGAGTGATGCTGGGCACTCGGTACTCGGTACTCGGTACTGGGTACTTGATTGTTGAGGATTTTCGTCATTTACCAGTCAGAGTACTTGGTTCCGTCCAGGGCGGTGGCGTTGGACTTGGTGTAAACGTCAAAGACGTTCTGCCCGCCCCAGGAGGTGGACTGGGGATCATCCTGCATCGAGCGCAGCCCCCACTCGGTCGTGCCGGTCATCGGGTCCACCGGAATGCGGCGCAGGAAGCGGATTTTCTTGCCCTGGGAATCCACGCCTTTCACCAAAGTTTCCAGATCCGGCGGATAACCTTCGCTGCCCACCTTTATCTGGAAAGCGTTGCGATCGGCCAAGTCCTTGTAGCGGTCGATGGCGTCGCGCATTTCCCAGAGATCGCGGCGCAACTCGATCTCCTTCTCGCGCTTGATCCGGACCCGGACCACGGGAATAGCCGCGCCCGTAAGAATCATCAGGATGGTGATGGCGACGATAAGTTCGATCAGCGTGACGCCGCGGCACTGTATGCACTTAACGCGAGCCCATCTGCGGGAGTGTCGGGCAGAGT
>DASQXC010000008.1:0-6222 GCA_035639935.1 Terriglobales bacterium | reverse complement strand
AGCCCGGCACGTTACATTGAGTCATTGAGTTCATTGATCCGTCGAGTATTGGAAGGCTCGACGACTAACGAAGGGCCAGCCCCGCAGGGGCGGGAGGCCGCAGAGCCTGCCCTGAGCAAAGTCGAAGGGCGAAAGCTCGGCACGTCAGTGCCGGGAAGGCATTCGTTATTTTCGGCCGAGTCCCGCCAGGGACGGCACCTAGCCGAAGACCTCGGCTGGATCGTATGCCACGCCGGATTTCTGCAACAACGCGATGAATTCATCCTCGAAGGAGCGTTTCGCGTCGATGTACCACCAGAGCTCATGTTCGCTAACTCCGGATCCCTTTCTGCGCGCCCGCGGCTTCCGACTGTAGCTCCTTGCGCCCTTGCTCAGGTGCGCTGCCGTTCCCCACTCCCTGTTTCGCATCCAACATCAACCGGTCGGCCTCGTGAATCAATTCAGTGGCTGTCATGGCCGCCTTAAGTTCAGCAACCCCGCAAGTGACGCTGACGGAATACCCACGACTGCTAACTTCACGGTTCAGTTCGGGCAAGTAGTGCTTCTGCAGCCGCTGGATAGCCACAGTAGCCTCGTGTAGTTCGGTTTCCGGCATCACGACGATGAACTCGTCTCCGCCGTAGCGAACGACCGTGTCGGCGGCCCGGAAATTCTTGCACAGCAGGCGAGCGACCAGCGTCAGCACACGATCCCCCTCCAGGTGGCCAAAATGGGTGTTGAAGTCTTTGAACTTGTCCACGTCGATGACCGCGAGACACAGGTGATTCTGATACCGCTCGACGCGGCTGACTTCCTTATCCAGCACCCGTTCCATATAGCGGCGGTTGAAAACGCCCGTCAGCGCGTCCACCTGCGCGGCACGCTCAGCCAGCTGCAGTTGCCCGATAAGGTTTGCCCGAATTTTCTTGAGACGAAATCTTTGGTGCAGAGTTTGGGCGTTCAACAAAAACAGCAGTGCCACCAAGCCCCAGGTGTACTGCGGCAAGTTGCTCACGTGAGGCGAATCACCAACCTTCCAAATGATTCGCGGAGCCAGCAGCAGGACAAACCCCGCTGCCAGGGCCAGCAGCACGCAAGCCCCGCTACCCCAGAGCTCAAGGTCGCGCCAGTCCAGCGCCTTGATCTGTTCTTCCAGTTGTTCCGGCAGCAGTTGCGGTGTGTCGGGGTCAGACACTAGCAAGCCTCCAACGACTAGTATCGCCTAGCGTCGCACCCGATTCGAGATTCCAAACGTCGGGGAACCTACATTCGAACTAGGCCTTTGGGCCGATTTGAAGTCAACGTAATTGCACGCAGTGGTGACGTCCACGCCCTGGTTTGGTGTTGATCCGCGCTACTGAATCAGCGTTCCGTCCCCGTTGCGCTCCTCGGGCGGGATGACGACGGCGGCCGCTATTTTGTCTCCGCCTTCCATGCTGAGCAGGCGGACGCCCTGGGTGGAGCGGCCGGCTTCGCGGATCTCCGAGGTGTCCAGGCGGATGATCTTGCCGTACTGGCTGATGACCATGGCTTCTGTGTCCTCGCTCACCAGCAGGATACCCACTACTTTACCGTTGCGCTCCGTGGTCTTTACGTTGATCACGCCCTTGCCGCCGCGGGATTGCAGGCGGTATTCGTCCACCAGGGTACGCTTGCCGTAACCGTTTTCCGTGACGGAGAGGATCATGGTGGCGCCCGCTTCGGCTCCCTCATCGCTCTCCGGGACAGGCTTTTCGGGACGACTCCCCTTCATTTCCTCTTTGCTCTCCACTCCGGCTTTGGGCGTGACCGCCATGCCGACGACATAGTCGCGGTCGTCGAGTTCCATGCCGCGGACCCCGTAGGCGGGGCGGCCCATAGGACGCACGTCGGATTCATCGAAGCGAATGGCCATGCCATCGTGCGAGGCCAGGAATACGATCTGCTGGCCGTCGGTCAGCTTGGCGCTCACCAGTTCGTCATCCTTGTCGATGCCGACGGCGATGATGCCGCGCGAGGTCACATTGCTGAAGTCCTTGAGCGACGTTTTCTTCACAGTGCCCTTGCGGGTGGCAAAGAAGACATACTTGTTCTCGTCCTCGAGGTCGCGCACATTGAGAATGGCGCGAACACTCTCCCCCGGCTGCAAAGCGACGAGCTGCGTGATGGCCTTGCCTTTGCCCGCCGAGCCAACGTCCGGAATTTCGTAAACCTTCAGCCAGTACACGCGGCCAGTGTTGGTGAACACCAGCAGGTAGGCGTGGGTAGAGGCAATGATCAGCCGCTCGACGAAGTCCTCTTCCCGGGTACGCATGCCGATGCGTCCGCTGCCGCCGCGGCGCTGCGAACGATAGGTGGCGATGGGCGTGCGTTTCAGGTAGCCGGTATGCGTGACCGTGACCGCGACCTGCTCGTCGGCGATCAGGTCTTCGAGGCTGATCTCGGCAGCTTCATCCAGGATCTGGGTGCGGCGCTCGTCGCCGTAATTCTTCTTGATCTCCTCCAGTTCCTTGACGATCACACCGCGTAGCTTCTTGTCCGAGCCCAGGATGGCTTCGTACTCGCCAATCTTCTCGCGGATTTCTTTCAGTTCGTTCAGGATCTCGTCAATCGAGAGCCGCGTCAGGCGGTGCAGTTGCAATTCCAGGATGGCGTCGGCCTGCTTGGCGTCGAAGGGAGTCTCCGGGCGCTTGTTGCGCGGGATGGTGACGTCCGACTTCTTGCCGCCGACGTTGACTTCGATGGTCTTGCCGCCGAAGTAGGCGACCAGGTTGTCGCGCGCCTCGCCGCGGTTGGCGCTGCCGCGGATGATTGCGATGACGTTATCGAGGTGATCGAGCGCAATTCGGTAGCCTTCCAGGATGTGCTCGCGCTCGCGCGCCCGCAGCAGCAGGAACGAGGTGCGCCGCCGCACAACCTCGACGCGGTGATCGATGAAGTGCTGGATGGCCTGGATCAGCCCCATCTCTTTGGGCTGTCCATTGACGATGGCCAGGAAAATCATCGAGAAGTTTTCCTGCATCTGTGTGTGCTTGTAGAGGTTGTTCAGGATGATCTGCGACTCGACACCGCGCTTCAGTTCGACCACAATGCGCATCCCCTCGCGGTCGCTCTCGTCGCGAATGTCGGCAACGTCGTCCAGCGTCTTGTTGTTCACCAGTTCAGCGATGCGCTCGACGAGATAGCGCTTGTTAACCTGATATGGGATCTCGGTGACGATGATCGCCTGGCGCTCTTTGGTGATGTTCTCGATGGCCGCTTTGGCGCGCATCACGAAGCGCCCGCGGCCGGTCTTGTAAGCCTCGGCGATACCGCTGCGTCCGTGAATGAAGGCGCCCGTCGGGAAGTCCGGCCCTTTGACCAACTTCAGGATCTCCATTAGCGGCGTCTGCGGATTGTTGACCAGGGCGATGGTGGCGTCCACGATCTCGGTCAAGTTGTGCGGCGGGATGTTGGTGGCCATGCCTACCGCAATGCCATTCGAGCCGTTGATCAGCAGGTTGGGAATCTTCGTCGGCAGCACCAGCGGCTCGACCGTGGTGTTGTCGAAGTTATCGACGAAATCCACGGTGTCCTTCTCGATGTCCGCCAGCATCTCTTCGGCGATGGCGGTCATGCGGCACTCGGTGTAGCGATAGGCTGCCGGCGGATCGCCATCCACCGAACCGAAGTTCCCTTGGCCGTCCACCAGCGGATACCGTAGCGAGAACGGCTGCGCCATGCGGACCAGCGCATCGTAGAGTGCGGCATCGCCGTGCGGGTGGTATTTGCCCAGCCCCTCACCGACCACCTTGGCGCACTTCACGTGCTTGCGGTTGTGAAGCAGGCCCATGTCGTGCATGGCGTAGAGGATGCGCCGGTGTACGGGCTTGAGGCCGTCGCGCACGTCCGGCAGCGCGCGCCCGATGATCACCGACATCGAATAGTCGAGATACGAGCGCCGCATCTCGTCTTCGACGTTGATGGGAACAATGTTCGCCGCGCCCGGACCTCGGGGGGGCATGCCACCGCCGTCGTCCGGCGGTGTCAGGGGGAGTTGCGGATTTTGATCGTCAGCCATTCAACACCAGTTTCAGTTGCCAAGTGTCAGTTGTCAGTTAGAGCGAGGCCGGCGCTACTCCCCGCCTTCCAGCCGCGTCAGCCGCCGCTCGTGGCTCTCAACAATCTGCTGCAGGCTGCGCGTCTCCTCCAACAGCGTCATGCTGGCCTTGCTTAAGACATCCAGGCGGCTGTCGATGCCGTCTAAGCGAGTCTCGTGCTTGGCAGAGACCTCCAACAGCGCCTCAAAACGGTTGTCATGCGCCGTTATCATCTGAGCCAGTTGATCGATGCGCTGGCCCTGCTCGCGCACGTTGGCGGTCAGCAGCTCCAGCGATCCGGTTAGGGCTTGAATGCGTTCGTCAATCGTCATCGGGAGAACACTCTACTCCCCGCCGCCCCCGGTGCGCCTCATCGCTCAGCATCACGATATGTTGTAACTGATTGCATTTACACGGAGTTACTCACCAAAGGAGCGCGCGCAGATTATACCACGTCCGGAGCTGGATTCTATCTCCAATATGCTCAGGGGACGATCAGGCGGCTACCGGCCTCTGCAGGCGCCACCACGCCTGACTTCTCCGGAAACTGCTCAAAGAGGAAGTCCACGAACGCGCGCGATTTCGGACGACCCGAGGTGCGTCGGTGCGCCATGCGTACCAGAAAGACCAGCGCCTCCAGCGATTCACTGTCCTTCAGGGTCGAATAGCCCAGGTGCTTCTGCTCCAGCTCGCGGTACTGGACGATCATCTTTTCCAACTCGGCCACGATCCGCTGCTGCGGCACGCTGGCGACTGCGGTCTCGTAGTAGAGGCCGGAGCCGGTGAGCGTCTCGTACTTCCGGGCCAGCGCGGTGATTGCGGCGATGGCATCGCGGTCATTGATGGAGCGGTCGGTGCGCGCCACTCTCGCGACCCCAAAACTCAGGCCAACAATCAACGGCTCGCGCTCATAGACAAAGTTATGGCGCACTTCTACTTTCGGGAACAGCGCTTCCTGGTCCAGTTCCGAGATCTGCCGCGGACGCTCGTTGCGCCGCGCCTGCTGCAGGTATTCACAGCTCGAAGGGCAATCGAGTGTCACCTCCCGTTCCCGCCCGCAGCAGATCGGGCAGATGCGTCCGTGCACCGCGGGACAGAAGCGTTTTTCCTTGCGGATTTCGCAGATCGCGCACGCCATCTTGGCACTTGGTCGTTTGTCGTTAGGTCGTTATTCGTTGGCAGGCAGGGCTTCTAACGACAAACGACCACCGACCACCGGCTCTAAGATAGCAGGTTTCCCGCTGCTGGCGCGGGTCTGCGGCACGCACCAATGGTTGTGCAACTCGGAAAAATGTGGAAAACCCGCTAAAATTGCGGCTCCGGCGCTTCTCTTTCCCCGCGCGCTTGTATATGATGAGTGCCGTTTCGAGCAGCACTGGCACTGAACAGAGACACCCACTCAAGGAGGAATCATGGCAGGTATGACCAAGACCCAGCTCGTGCGCCATCTGGCCGAGGAGCTCGAGGTCAACAACAAGGCAGCGGCGGCGTTCCTGGACACGCTGGCTACCACCGCGATCAAGGAAACTAAGAAGAACGGAGTCTTCGTGCTTCCCGGCCTGGGCCGCTTGAAGAAAGTTCAGCGCAAGGCCCGCATGGGACGCAATCCGCAGACCGGCGAGCCGATCAAGATCCCGGCCAAAACCACCGCCAAGTTCTATCTTGCGAAGTCAGTCAAGGACGCTATCGCGCCTAAGAAGTGACCGCGCCTGCCGGGCCCATTCGTCAGCTTCGCTTGCTTTCTCAGGGCAAGCTAAGAGCCGAGCCCGGCGCGGTCATCCCGAGCCCTAGCAAGGGATCTCTTAAGGTCAAGCGGGGCCGGCTTGTTTAGCCGGCCTTCTTTTCTGCGCTTGGTGTTTTTGGGTGCCTGCATCACTAATGTCCGGAGCATCCCATTTTTCTAAGCTGTCATTCTGATCTACTTTCCCTCTGCACAACAGGAGACGCCATGAAGCACACCATGCTTGTTGCCGCAATTTTGGCCGCTCTCGCAATCCCGGTTCGATCGCAAACCCCGACTCCATCCCAACATTCCCAGGGGCGTGTTCAGCACGGAGAGCACACGGGAACGGCATGTAAAGACATGATGAAAGAGCACGCCGCGGAGATGAGGGCGATGGCGCAGGCGCTGACCAGCAACCTGGCACAATTGAAATCCACTCTGCCTCTGATCAACGACCTCAAC
>DASQXC010000007.1:0-3839 GCA_035639935.1 Terriglobales bacterium | reverse complement strand
CGGCGAAGGCGTCGTCCGCATAGAACACCGCTGAGGAGTATTCACGCCGCAGGTCGCCCTCGACATATTTGCGAGTGAGCGCCGCGCCACCGCAGATCACGGGGAAGCTCAGACCCTGCCGTTCCAAATCCTGAATGACATACTTCATCTCAACCGTGGACTTGACCAGCAGACCGCTCAGGCCGATGGCGTGGGCATGTTGCTCGGTGGCCGCTTTGATGATGTTATCTGCTGGCTGCTTTATCCCCAGGTTCACCACCCGGTAGCCATTGTTCGACAGAATGATGTCCACCAAATTCTTGCCGATATCGTGCACGTCTCCCTTGACGGTCGCGAGGACGATCGTGCCTTTTTGCGTGCCCTCGACCTTCCCCATCCTCGGCTCGAGATAGGCGACGGCCTGCTTCATCACTGAGGCCGAGTCCAGCACCGAGGGCAGTTGCATCTTCCGTGCACCGAACAGTTCGCCCACCGTGCGCATGCCATCCAGAAGCACGTTGTTGATAAGGTCGAGGGGCGTATAACGCTCCAGGGCCACCTCCAGCACCTGTTCCAATGCCTGCTTTTGCGCGTCCCGTCCGATGCTCTTTTCCCCGTTGATGATGCAGTACTTGAGCTGGTCCTCAACCGAGAGCTTCTCCACCTCGACCGCAGGGCCTTCAGTTTTTTTCTCCATGCCCGCGAAGTGGTTGATGTAGTTTTGTAGCGGATCGCCAGCTGAAGTGTCGTAGTAGATGAGCCGTCGGGCAAGCTCAACTTCAGCCTCGGGGATCTTATACAACGGATAGATCTTGCTGTAGTTGACGATAGCAATATCCAGTCCATGATCCACCGCCTCGCGCATGAAGACGGAGTTCAGCACGCGGCGGGGATATACCGCCAGGCCGAACGAGATGTTGCTCACACCCAGGATGGTCTTCACCTCGGGCAGTTCCTGCTTGATCCGCCGAACGGCTGCGAGCGTCTCGAGGCCCGCTGTACGGTACTCCTGCTGACCGGTCGAGATTGGCAAGGTTAGGGCGTCGAATATTAAATCAACCGGCCGGATGCCGTACTTTTCGGTGGCGAGCTTGAAGATGCGCTTCGCGATCGCGACCTTCCTGTCGGCCGTGAGCGCCATGCCTTCTTCGTCAATGGTCAGCGCGATCACGGCCGCGCCATAGCGCTTCGCCATGGGCAAGACTTTCGACGTGCGCTTCTCGCCGTCTTCCAGATTAATCGAGTTGATGATGGCCTTGCCGGGAATGCGTTTCAGAGCAGCCTCGATCACCTCGGCTTCGGTTGAATCCACGAGGATGGGCGCAGGTACGCGGGTGGCGATCTTCTCCAGCACCGACGAGATGTATCCCTTCTCGTCCTCGCCCACAATGGCGCAGCACAGGTCAAGCATGTGCGAGCCTTCATTCACCAGGCGCTTGGCAAGAGTAAGAATGTCGTCGTACTTTCCGGCCCGCACCAGGTTGCGGAAGTGCTCGAGGCGGGTGGTGGAGTTCATCTCCTCGGCCACAATCAGCGGCTTGGGATCGAGATCGAGCGGAACCGAGCTGTAGGCGCTCGAAGCGGCTGCCGTGGGCTTCACGTCGCGGCGCGCAGGCTCAAGGTTGGCGCACGTATCGACCGCCGCTTTCAAATGCTCCGGTGTAGTGCCGCAGCAGCCGCCGACGATGCGCACTCCGTACTCGGTGATGAAACGCTTGTGATATTCGGCCAGCTCCTCCGGCCGGAGCTGGTACACGGCGCGTCCGTCCACGTTCTGCGGCAGTCCGGCATTGGGCAGCACCGACACGTGCTTGGGGGAGTTGGCGCCCAGGTAGCGGACGGCGTCGTTCATTTCGCGCGGGCCGGTAGCGCAGTTCATGCCGATGATGTCGATGTCGTAGGGTTCGAGCGCGGTGAGCGCCGCGCTGATCTCCGTGCCCAGCAGCATGGTGCCGGTGGATTCGATGGTGACTTGGACGGTCACCGGAAGCCTCTTGCGCGAGGCCTTCATCGCATCGAAAACGCCGGCCAGGGCGGCCTTGGCTTGCAGCAGGTCCTGGCAGGTCTCGATCAGCAGCACGTGCGCGCCCGCTTCGATCAGCGCCCGCGCCTGTTCCTCATAGGCGGCCGCCATGTCATCGAAGCTGATGTGACCGAGTGAAGGCAGCTTGGTGGTCGGGCCGAGGGAGCCGGCGACGAAGCGCAGCCTGCCGTTTTTCGAGAAATCGGCGGCGGCTTCGCGCGCAATCTTCACCGCGGCGCGGTTGATTTCTGCTACCTTGTTTTGCAGGTCATATTCGCCGAGCACGATGCGTGTGGCGCCGAAGGTGTCGGTTTCGACCACATCGCAGCCAACCGCGAGAAAGCTGGCATGGATGTCGCGGATGATGTCCGGACGGCTCAACACCAGCAGTTCGTTGCAGCCTTCCTTGCCCCAGAAGTCGTCAGGCGACGGTTGCCGCACCTGGATGTTGGTGCCCATGGCGCCGTCGTAAATCACGACGCGTTCCTGCACGGCCTGGAGAAACGAGGACATTTCAAATTTGTAATTTGTAATTTGTAAAGTGCACGAGAACATTCGCGAGGGGGAACTTTACAAATTACAAATTACCAATTACAAATCCCAGTCATCTCCCCACTCCGCCGCGCTCCCTCTCCGCCTTCAACTGCTCTTCGACGCTGATGCTGAACGGCGGATTCTCGCCTTGTGCCGCCGGACGCGGCGCCAGCATCTGCTCCTTGCGATATACCAGATTGCTGGCATTGAATGAGGCTACTTCAAATCCATGGCCATGAGTAATGGCGTCGGTGGGGCAGGCTTCCACGCAATAACCGCAGAAGATGCAGCGGTTGTAATCGATGTTGTAGACCTTGGCATAACGCTCGCTGCCGGAAATCCGATGCTCGGCGGTATTGTCGGCGGCCTCGATATAAATGCAGTTGGAGGGACACGCGGCGGCGCAGAGGAAGCAGGCCACGCACTTCTCCAGGCCGTTCTCATCGCGCTGCAGCACGTGCACGCCGCGGTAACGTTCCTGGAAGACGGCGCCGCGCAAGGGGCCGGGACCGTCGGGATAGTTCTCGACGATCGTGGGAGACAGCATCTCCTTGAATGTAACGGCCATTCCCTTGGCCACCGCCGCCAGTCCGCGCAAGACCTTCATCAGCTTCAGTATAACGGTAATCTACGCGAGCTGGACACCCGACTGGTCCTAGCGAATATGCGCGACACGCAGAAATGGTGTAGCCAAAGAGTGACAGCTTTCCTCTAAGATCATCATGCCGTCGCGGCATGACATATACCTCATCTGCTGCGCCGCTTTCCTGCGCTCGGTCGGTATCGGCCTGCTGGGCGTGGTGCTCGGCATTTACCTCTACCACAGCGGCTTCTCTTCCACGGCAATCGGATTGGTCATTGCTGCCGGTCTGGCTGGGGCCGCGCTCGCGACGCTGATCGTCAGCCTGCGTGGGGACCGCCTCGGACGGCGTCGGGTCCTGATCTTGCTAGCTCTGTTAGGCGTGCTTGGGGGCTTAGGACTGACGTTCGCGTCCGGACTTCAGGCACTGCTGCCGTTGGCGTTCCTCGGAATGGTGAACGGCATGGGAACCGATCGCACGGCCGCATTCACGCTGGAGCAGGCGCTGATTCCTGGGCTGGTGGCAGATGAGCGGCGGACGTGGGCGCTTTCCTGGTATCACCTACTGCTCGATTCCGGACACGCGCTGGGCGCCCTGGCCGCCGGGCTGCCTCTTGCGCTATCGCAGTGGCTAGGGGTCAATCGAAGCTGCGGGTACCACATTGTGTTTTTGGATTATGCGGCGCTCAATCTGCTGGCGGCTGTTGCTGTCGGCTTCCTCTC
>DASQXC010000006.1:0-3832 GCA_035639935.1 Terriglobales bacterium | reverse complement strand
GTGCCGGTCGGCAAGCACATTGGCCACCACGATCACCGCCAGCACGATCAGGACGTAGCAACTCGCGTAAAGCGCGTACTTGGTCTGTCTCGCTTTCAGCCACTGGCTTGCCATTTATGACCTCCATCGTAGGGATTCCAGGGAACGCGCAGTGAAGAACAGTCCCAGGAAGATCAAACTGATATAGAAGACTGCGTCCTTGGAATCGAGCACGCCCCGGCCGAACGATTCAAAGTGCGTGATTACCGACATATAGGAGAGCACGCGCGCCCAGGTCGACGAGTCATATCCGCTCACCCAGTCGAGCACCCAGAGCAGCAGGCAAACGCCGAAAGTTGCAGCGCCGGCGATGATCTGGTTTCTCGTCAGCGTGGAAATGAAGGTGCCGATGGCCAGCAGCGCTCCGGCCTGCAACAGCAATCCGAAATACCCCACTGCCAGCGGCTTCCAGTCGGGATTGCCAAACCTGAACAGGAATGCAAAGTTCACGGCCGTGAAAAGCAGCAGGCAGCAATACAATCCGATGGCCGCCAGCCATTTGCCGAGGATGATTTCGAGGTCACGGATGGGCGAGGTGGCCAGCAATTCGATAGTCCCCGTGCGCTTCTCTTCAGCGAACAGCCGCATGGTGATGATGGGGATGAAAAACACGCCTACCACGCTAACATTCGATAGCAGCGGCCGTATGATCTGCTCGTTGATGTTCATTGGAAACATGCTGCCGCGCATCTGCATCTGCACGCCCTGGATCACGAAAAACCCAAGCGCATTCCAGAAAAAGAACCCGAAGATCAGCCCGAACATGGTCAACAGCAGGTACGCGATCGGCGAAGCAAAATAGCTGCCCAGTTCTTTCCGGCAAATGACCCAGGCATTTCTCATCCTTGCGCCCCCTTGGCCGCAGCTTTTGCGGGGTCGGCTGGCGCTTCGTCTTCCGTGAGCTGCAGGAAAACTTCTTCCAGGCTCATGGAGGCGGGGCGAAGTTCGTTCAGATCCCAGCCGGACTCCACCACAGCGCGCGCCAGATCGCCGCGCACGAGCCGGCCTTTTTCGCTATCCACCTCGAAGACCGCGCGGCTGTCCACCTGCTGCGTGCACACCACGCGGCTGACGCCGGCGACGCGCTCAAGTTTTTGTTGCACGTTAGGAACTTCCAGGCTCCCGTTGCGGCCGGCAACCTCGATCAGCACCGACTCGGCGCCGCGAGCGCGCGCTTGCAGGTTGCGTACGGAATCAGTCGCGACCAGCCTGCCCTTATTGATGATGATCACCTGCTTGCACGTCTGTTCCACCTCGGGAAGGATGTGCGTGCTGAGAATGATGGTGTGGTCGCCGGCAAGACCCTTGATCAGTTCACGGGTCTCATTGATCTGCTTGGGATCGAGTCCGGCAGTGGGTTCGTCAAGAATGAGCACGTCGGGATTGTGAATAATGGCCTGTGCCAGCCCAACCCTTTGCCGGTAGCCTTTCGACAATTTGCCCAGCAGCTTGCCTTTGACCTCGCCAATCGCACAGCGATCCGAGACGTAATCCACGCGCTTGCTGAGCTCAGCCCCGCGGAGTCCCTTGAGCTTCCCCACGAATTGCAGGTACTCCGCCGTTTCCATCTCGGGATAGATAGGCGGGGCCTCCGGCAGATAGCCGATCCGCTTCTTGACCTCAAGCGGCTGTTCGAGCACGTCGAACCCCGCCACGCTCGCAGTCCCTGCCGTGGGAGGCAGAAAACACGTGAGTATGCGCATGGTCGTGGTTTTTCCGGCGCCGTTCGGGCCCAGAAAGCCAACGATGTGGCCCTTTTCCACCTCGAACGAGATCCCGTCCACGGCAGTGGTGCGCGCGTACCTCTTCTTCAGGTCTTTGACTTTGATCATAGGAAGTAATTGGGTACAACGAGAAACACAGCTCTTTGATCAGCACAGTTGAGCACTACTGGGTAGTGATTATCGTAAAGAGCGTCTCGTCAGGATGTCAAATTGGGCGCCTTCGATCTGCTGTAGCGCGATGCGCGCCCATCAGCCAGCTTGTTGCGCGGCGGCGCATTGCGCGCTTTTTGGGTCGGCTGTTCCAGTCTTAAGTGCGGCTTCGAGCTTCGGAACGGCATCTGGACCGGTGGGAGATGGACGTGCCAGGTCATGGCACGAAAGTGGAATTTGCAGCAGTATTAGCTTGAAGACGGCTCCCTGACATCGCCGCGTGAACTGGCGGGACTTGCGATCGCTGGGCGATTTTGTCAGTTAGAATGAATTAGCGCCAGTAGCCGCGGTGATCGAACCGGCAGCGCCGATTCTCTCGTTCCAGTTCGCGGCGGCGTTTCTGTGCTTGGCGACTGTTATATCCATGACGCTGGATGGCTTTGTTCAATCTCACTCCCGCGCGCTGGATGCGCTCCCGGCATCTATCATGCGCCTCGGCAGTTGCGCTGGTCCCTAGCAGCATCGCTCCTAAGAACGCGGCCAAAACTGCAGTCCGTGACCAAGACCAGTCCATAGATTGTCTCCCGACCTCTTAGGTGTCATGCAGATTACCTCTATTAACACCGGCCAGGGGCGAAAGTTGCCGGTCAGCGCATTGCGCGCAATAACCCCCGACCTCGAGCCGTGCCACGACGATAGCAAAACGGCACTCGCGCTCCATTTGCTGCTTGAGCGAATCGAACAGCTCGCTCATGAACTCGGTAATCCTGCCGCACCGCAGGCAGGCTATGTGGATGTGGTCCCGGCCCAGCTTGCGCTCGTAGTAGTGACCCTCGCCGTCCATGTGCATCAGGTCCAGCTCGTCCACCATGCGGTGCCGCTTCAGCAACTCCAAGGTGCGATAAACCGTGCTGCGGTCAACCGCGGCGTTCAAGCGCTGAGCTTGGCGCAGGATTTGAGCGGCGTCCAAATGCTTCTTCGCCGTTTCGATCACGCTTAGAATCGCGCGGCGCTGCTGCGTCATGCGGATCCCGCGTGCTGAAAGCTCAGCTTGGAGTCGACCGGGGATTTCGGTTTTGGGGAGGGGCATTGTTTCGCTCCGCGACTGGGTCGCAACTAGGTGCGATCGAGATGCGACAAAATGTTCCAGGGCTGATTGACAGCTGCAAGCGGGGGCTCATAAGCTTTGGCAGTGTATTCGAAGTTGCGACTACGTCGCAACTGGTGGAGTAGCGGATGGGAGCCAGCCCCTGGTGGAGCGGACGAGAGCATTTCCTCTTTTTTCTCGCGCTTCTTGTCATGGCTGCATCCGGCTGTTGCTACGCACAAGAGCGGCCTTATTTCGTGACCTATTCGCATGAGATGGAGGAGCCGGGGAACCTGGAGATCGAGATGACGAGCGCCCTCGGCAAGCCTCCAACCGGGAATCGCTTTCTCGGCTCGATGACCGAGTTCGAATATGGAGTGAAGGCCTGGTGGACCTCCGAGTTCTATCTCGACGGGCAGACTACCTGGCATGACAGCACTATCTTCACCGGCTACCGCTGGGAGAACCGTTTTCGACCGCTGCTGCGCGAGCATTGGGTCAATCCGGTCCTCTATTTTGAATTTGAGAATCTCAGCGCCGACAAGGCGCTCCGCGAAGTTGTCGGACACGACAGCAGAGCAGATTTCCTCGACGCCAATTCTGCAGCGCGGATCGAAAAAGAACGCGAGATCGAGTTGAGGCTGATCCTGGGCACCAATGTGCGCGGCTGGAATTTCAGCGAAAACTTCATTGCGGAAAAGAATCTGGTAAACGGGCCATGGGAGTTCGGCTACGCCCTAGCCACCAGCCGACCGCTCAGGTTAGCTGCCAGCGCCCACAAGTGCACTTTTTGCGCCGAGAAGTTTCAGGCGGGGCTGGAACTGTACGGCGG
>DASQXC010000005.1:0-8092 GCA_035639935.1 Terriglobales bacterium | reverse complement strand
CCAATGCCCTCCCAAAAAACGGGTTTGCGGGGAGCGTCAAGCCAGCGCTTCCACCGTGCTTATGCAACCTGTGAAATCGCTCTATATAGCACGTTAGTCTGCAATGCCACCACTTCTGATCCATTTCGCTGCTAGGACAGTTGAATTACAGTCTGTGCGCAAGCGGCACTCCCAGCCTACGTGGCCAAGAGGTCATCGGCGGCACCATTCCCGATGGCAGTTGCAGCACAAGCGGGACGTGCTGCTCCCCGTGGTTCTTGGAGAATGAAGATGGAGGCAACAACCGAAGAACGCGGCACACACCTGGGCACCCCTTTCGGCACGCCGACAGCTTTTCTGTCGCGAAAGATACAACGCGGCCGTCAGGCAGGCAGTTCTCTGATTGAACTCGCAATCCTGGCGCCGGTGCTCATATTACTGATGGTGGGCATAATGGACTTTTCGCGGGTCTATTACTACGGCATCGTCGCCGCCAATGCTGCGCGCGCCGGGGCGCAATACGGCATCGAGGGCAATAACACGGACACTACGGGGATGGTCAATCATGCTGCGCTGGACGCGAACGCCAGCTGCAACAACGTATCCCCCGCCGCCGCTGGGTGTTCCAGTGGTAGCCTTTCCAGCTTCGGCGCTACGACCGCGGGGAACCAGGCTAATTGCCTCTGTCCCACGGTCGGAGGGGCCTGGGTCTCGATCGGCACAGCTCCGGCTTGTACAGCGACTCCCTGCCCATATGACGGCTCGGCCCCACGCGTCTATGTGGAAGTAGATAGCAGCTACCCTTTCAACCCGCTGTTCAGAGTTTTTCCCAACTCGATTGGGTTGAGCGGCAAAGCGGCTATGAGAGCGGAGTATGCACATCCTGCACGGCACCACCAAGGCCAAGGAGACTAGGCATGCATAACCTGGGGCAATCGCCGGCACAAACAACACCAAAGCCGGCGAGAGCGCAGCGGAAGGAACGGCTTTGATGGTGAGGCCGCTGGGAATCGAACCCAGAACCCCCGCCTTAAAAGGGCGGTGCTCTACCGATTGAGCTACGGCCCCCACTTCTGGTGCATTCTTTGATTTTACTCTCTGTCGGTCTGGGCGTCGTGCGTCATGTAGCGAGTCGCCATCGTGGTGCTGCCACCAACACTGCTGCATCACAACTGAGGCAGTGACTCGCGCTAGAATACCCTTCGCGCTGGCACAGATTGTGGGCAGCCCATTACGGTCGCAGCTTCCCACACCCAACGCATACTGCTGAAAGTCAACCCAAACACCAACGAATCCTATGGAGAGGAGGAGCAACCCCAAATGCCGAAGACAGAGCTGTACGAGGTCGTCACGAGCAACAGCCTTTCCGAGGTTCTGACCGGGGAGACAGGAACATTCATCGCTGTTCCGAGAGGCAGTACGGATATTGCGGCGAACGCCCTGTGCATCCGCGCACACGAGCAAGGTTCGATCCTCGGCATCACCACGCTGGACGGCAACGAATATGACTTGATGAAAGTATCTGAGTCCCCCTTCGTTCCCGTACTGGAAGCAGCCACCAAAGCCGCCAACCATTGGCACAAGCGGCAGTTTACTTCCCAGGCGCAAGTCAGCCCGAAGAGAATGGCCGCCAAGGCTGCCTAGTTGACGGGGCGGGAGCCGAAGGGCTCCCGCCTTTAGTGCCCTGATGGAAGTGCCCGCCTCGTTACCACATTTCGATGCCGTCCACAAAATTTCCACCGAGATTTCCACCTGAAGCGCTCCCGTAGGGCGGCTCACGGAGAATGCCAACTGGTTTTTTGCCATGACCTTATCGCGCCTGTCGCCCCACTCTAGTGTCAGTAAAATTTCCCGCTTTATGTTGGGCTGATACGCAGCCGGGCATGGCAAAATTTTCTGAAGCTCCGCGTTGCGCAGGAAAGAATGTTGGTCTTATGAAGGTCTCGGTTATTGTCTGTGACCAACGGTTTCACAGTGAGAACCCGGGAATGGAAGCACCAGCGACACGCAACGCCGAGAAGGCGGGCAAGAACGGGATGGAGGCTAGGCGGAGATGATCAGTTTTGGGGCGAACGGCCACCCACCCGAGATTGAGGGTATAGCTGGCGCAACTTGCCCGAAGTGCAACGGAAAGATTTACAAGGGGCAATGGATCGAACAGAACGCCAAAGGCGTGTATGAGCACGCTACCTGCCTGGTGATTGTCTGCAGGACCGCTGACCCCAAGCGCCAAGGCGGCGACTATCCGGCACGAGATCGATGGTCCGCTCGAAGAGGCCGCGAACATCTTGTTCCTCCTCAAGCGCCGCAAACTGAGCCACACCGCACATGAGTTCGTGCGCGCCATTTCTGCTTCGCAATCAAAAGCGCTAGGCTGTCGATGGGCTTTGCACCGAATTTCAGCCATTGACCACGCTTCGCCAACGGTCCTAAACTTTAGCCTATCCTTTGCCATCGCCGAGCAGTGGCAGGAGCTTCAACCCTACACAGTGCTGACGACTGCTCGACAGACTCGGTTTCGTTCCAGCTAGTCTAAAAGGAGGTGCTCCCCATGAGTGCCCCGGCTCTGACCAAGTCGCCCACTTTCGTTGGGCAACAAGAAGACAACCGCGTCGCTGCTTGCGATCTTTCGGAATTGCTGCTTCGACAGGAAGAGCGCAGAATGCGGCAAGGCATGCGCCTGCACCAGGACATTTGGAGGAAGGAACACAAGCTCAAGAGAAACGTGCCAACAGGCAGCGCGGCAATCCTTCTGGCCAGCGGCATCTTTCTCGGTTGGGCGGGCTCCAGGTTCTTGGACCGTTGAGCCATGGTGCCGTAGACTGTGTTGGTTTCAACCCCAGCATCGGCGGGGGCTCTGGCTCCCGTTCAATGCAACTAGGAAGGTGGCATATGCCGGAATTCCTGATAATCCTCTCGGTGGTGGGGGCTTTCCTCGGAATCTTCTGGTTGGCCTCTGTCCTGCGAGAGAGGCGCCAGCTAACGCGGGAGGAGCGAAGGGCCGAGCCGCGCTACAGAAAGGCTGCGTGACCGCTTTGGTCCGGGCTGGGCGTTGTAGCCGCTGGAGTAGACAGCGAGCTTACTTCCCGTTTAACCAGTCTTCGTAGGCCTTGAAGCCGTAAGGGCGGCCGAGGAAGTCGGTCACGAGCGTGGCGGCGGGTTTGGAGCCGCCGGGCTCCAGCACCGCGCGACGGTAGCGCGCCGCCGCTTCCGGACTGAGCAGGCCATCGTGCTTGAAGACTGTAAACATGTCCTTGGCGATCACCAGCGACCACATGTAGGTGTAGTAGATCGCGGAATAGCCATCCAGGTGCCCGAAGGATTCCTGCATGTACGTGCCCTTTACGTACTTGAACGGCGTGTAACGGTCCTGAAGCTGGGAAACCAGCTCTGTACTGTCCAACGCTTTGGGGTTGCGAGAGTAAAGCTGCAGGCTGAGCGCGGCATAGAACATCTGCTGCCGGACTTGCAGACCGCGCCCGAAGTCGTCGGCGGTTTTCATGCGCTTTGCGACGTCAATGGGCAGCGGCTCGCCCGTTTTGTAATGCTTAGCGAAAGTCTGTAGCACGCCGGCGTCCCACGCCCACTCTTCCAGCATCTGCGACGGAGCTTCGATGAAATCCCATTCGGGATCTGGGCCTATCCAGCGCGTGTTGCCGCGAAAGATGGCGTGCAGAAGATGGCCAAACTCGTGGAAGAAGGTGACCACGTCTCCGTGCTCCATCAGGCCGGGATCATCGCCGCTGGGCCGCGGGAAATTGCACACCAGCACGGCTTCGGGCAGCGCCCGGCCGCGTTTGCCGCTGGCCAGCCCGAAGGTAGCGTAGTGCTTGTATTTGTTCTCCCGCGGGAACATGTCGAAGTAGATCCGCCCCAGCAGGCGGTCGCCCTCGTATACGTCGTAGGTCTCAACGTCGGGATGCCAGACTTTGGCGTCCGGCACGCGCCGATAGGTGATGCCAAACATGTTGCTGGTCAGGTCCATGATTCCCTGTTTGACTTTGGCGTACTGAAAGTATGGGCGGACGGTGCGGGCGTCGAAGTCGTACTTCTCCGCCCTGACCTTCTCGGCAAGATACGTGCTCTCCCATGGATAAACGACAGCTGCTTTGGGATCATCCTTGCGCTTGCGCTGCAGCAGCTCCTCGTAGTCGCGCTCCATCCGCGCCCGGGAAGCAGTAGCGATCTTTTCGATGAACTCGGCAGCGCTCTTCTTACTGCCGATCATCTTGTCTTCGGTGACGTAGTCCGCCCAATCCTCGTACCCGAGCAGCGTGGCTAGCTCGTAGCGTTTCTGCAGCATTTGCGCCAGTGTGCCAAGGTTCTTGGGGTGACCGCGCACGCGATAAAGTTTCCAGAATTCCTCGCGGGCTCCACCACTGCCCGAATAAGTCATGAAGGGGAGGTAGTCGGTGTTGTCGGTGGTAAGAGTGACTTTGCCGTCGGCGCCGGGTTTGTGGGCAGCGCGGAAATCGTCGGGGAGGCCAGTAAGTTCCGCAGGATCAACTTCGATTTTGCGGGCATCCGACTTGATGTTGTTGTTGAAGTCCTGTCCGATCTTCACGAGCTGCTCGCGGAGTTCCTTGATCTTGGCGCGAGTGGCCTCGTCACGGTCCACGCCGGCGCGGCGGAAATCGAGCAGCGTGCGTTGAAGGTAAAACTTGGTTTCGGAATCCAGCTTGGAGCGGTCCAGCCCGACCAGCGCATTGAAGATCCCGCGGTCAAGCGAGAATTCGGTGTTTAAAGCATCCGCCTCCTGCTCGCATTTCTCTGCCGCAACCCGCATCTCGGCCGCAGGCTCGACTTCACGGGCGAGGCCCGAACGTGCCAGCGCGTTGCTGAGGGCCAACTCGGCCTCATCGTAAGCGTCCAAGGCCTGGATCGGATCTCGCGGCGCCTCCATGGCCTTGAGCGCGGCCATCTGGGACTTAGCCCTGTCCATGTCGGCATGGCAGGCGGACGCGTACTGCTGAGGCGTGCCGGCCAGAATGGCGGCTGTACTCGGGATGCGTAGCCTCTCGGCCGAGAAGCTGGAGTCGCAGAAGGCGATGAAGAGCAGAAGAGCAATGACCAATTTCTGAAGACGCACAGTTCTCCCTCGGGATATTCGACTTGAGTGATACAGAAAGCGTAAGCAGGTTATTTGCGGATTCTAAATTGCCGCTGGCCTGATTGGGAAGTAGCGCCGGCGTCCCACCGGTCCAATGCGGGCGGGACGCCCGCGTGACAGCCGCCGAGACGGGGGCTACATCTAGCGCTCGACCAGCGCCTCCAGAGTACTGAAAAATTCCGGGTAAGAGATTTGCGCCGCGCTGGCGCCGCGGATCAAGGTATCGCTCGTCGCTCGCACCGCCGCCACAGCAAAGGCCATAGCAATGCGGTGGTCGCCGGCCGAATCGATTTCTGCTCCGTGGAGCTGCTGATTTCCGGGAACCCGTAATCCATCTTCCCGCTCTTCTACGCTCGCGCCCATGGCGCGCAGATTGGCGGCGACTGCCGCAATGCGGTCTGATTCCTTCACGCGCAGTTCTCGCGCATTGCGGATTTCGATGCCGTCGGTGGTGTACGGAGCGATGGCCGCGAGCACCGGCAACTCGTCAATGAGCGCAGCCGAGAGCGCGCCGGAGATCGTGGTTCCTCGCAGTATTCCGCCTTGCGTTGCGACCGTGCCGATCAATTCTCCGTGGTGTTCTTCGAGATGGACCACGGAAATCCGGCAGCCCATGCCGATGAGCACGTCCATCAACGCGGCGCGTGTGGGGTTCATCAGCACGGAATCGAGCAGCAGGTTCGAGTCCGGAAACAGGGCTGCGGCGCAAAGGAGGAACGCTGCAGAGGAGATGTCGCCGGGAATGGTGGCCTCGATCGCGTGGAGCTTCTGCCCGCCGCTCATGGTGACATGATTGCCATTCCGCCCCACTTCCGCGCCAAAAGCCTTGAGGGCCAGCTCTCCATGATCGCGGGTGCGCACCGGCTCTTCCACGGTTGTCGTGCCGCGGGCAAACAAATTCGCAAACAGAATCGCGGTTTTGACCTGTGCACTCGCGACCGGCAAGCTGTAGTTGATCGCCTGCAATTGCCCGCCGGTGATGCGCAGTGGCGGCCGGTCGCCCACGGCGGCTTCGATGCGCGCGCCCATCCTGGTGAGCGGCTCGATCACGCGGGCCATCGGACGACGCGAGAGCGAATCGTCGCCCCGCAACTCAGTCGTGAACGGCTGTCCCGCAAGAATGCCGGACAGCATGCGCATGGTCGAGCCTGAATTGCCGCAGTCCAGTGCTGCCGCAGGGGCG
Source organism: Terriglobales bacterium (assembly GCA_035639935.1). Classification (GTDB taxonomy): domain Bacteria; phylum Acidobacteriota; class Terriglobia; order Terriglobales; family Acidobacteriaceae; genus JAHFUA01. Next base: position 1,820 of record DASQXC010000005.1, on the reverse strand, counting down.
CGCAAGGGCGAACCCTCGATCTGAACTTCACCTTCTGCCCGACGAATCACAACTCCCAAGGAGGAGAGCACGGCCAGCGTGCTGGCACAATCCGCACCGCTCGAGAAGTTGCGCAAGCGCGTGCAGCCCTCGGCCAACGCGCCTAGCATGGCGTAGCGGTGGGAGATAGATTTATCGCCGGGCAAACGCACAGCGCCGGCCACCTTCTTTGCAGGTCGAATGACGACGTTGTTCTGCCGCATGTGTCGAAACGGGGGACAGGCTGGAGTTGCCTTGCCTCGAAGAGATTTTTCCGTCACCTCTGCGGCCCAAGGGACAACTCACGCCAGCCAGCTTCATCTCACTTTTTAGCGCGGCTTACAATGCTGATCCGCGCCGAGAGAAGTACGCGAAGGTCCCCAGTTTCCCCTGCCTGTGAGTCCGGAGTCCTCCTCTCGATCTTCAACAGGATAAAACTTTATGCGCAGACCGGCTGCAATTGTTATTGCGATGCTGTTTCTGGCCGCAGCGTGCGCCGCACAAGTACGCGGCAATCGCGGAACAGGTTCGGTTTCCGGCAGGGTCGTGACCCTGGATGGCCATCCCGCCGAAAATGCGCGGGTGGAGCTCCGGGATAGCCTCACAGGCACGTGCCTGCACTCTGCATATACGAATCCCTCCGGACAGTTTGAGATCAGCAATGTCGTGGCTGGAAACTATCTGGTAGTTGCTACCTCCGGGCTGGACGAGGCGCGCGAGAACGTCCAAGTCTCACAGTTGGGCTCACATTCAGACGTAGTCCTGCGCCTGCCGCGAACTTTCAACGAGACTTCGGCCGGGGACGCCAATACCGTTTCCGTGCAGCAGATGAAAGTCCCCGGCAAGGCCCATAGCGCCTTGAAACGTGCCCAGGAGGCGCTGGTCAAAGCACATCTCGATGTGGCCTGGAAAGAGGTCACAAGGGCGCTGTCGCTTTATCCCATGTATGCCGAGGCCCTGGTCCTGCGCGGCGTCCTCAAGCTGGACCGGAACGATTTGGCAGGGGCCCGAGCGGACATGGAAGAAGCCGTGAAGGATGATCCGGGATACGCAATGGGGTACATCGCGCTGGGCGCCACCTACAATGCTCAGGCGCTGTACGATGATGCGCTGCGCACTCTCGACCGCAGCGTGGCCATGTCTCCCACCTCGTGGCAAGCCTATTATGAGTTGGGCAAAGCCTACCTCGGTAAGGGCGATTATCAGACTGCCCTGCGGCAACTCGACAAGGCACAGCAATTTGCCCCGGACACTTACGCACCGGTGCACCTGGTCAAAGCCCACGCACTCCTCGGGCTGAAGGCATATAGCCAGGCCATAGCAGAGTTGGAGGCCTATCTCGCGCGAAATCCCAAGGGACAAGATTCCGATCAGGCGCGCGAAACCCTGCAGCAGGTGCGGGCCTTGGTGGCACAGAATGGAAAGCAGTAGCTCGCATTGAGGTGTTCAAGGACAGCCCCAGTTGCCGCCTCAGCAGAATCTTAGACTTACGAGATACCCCGGCTCGAGATCTATTAAAACAAAAGAGTTAAAGCTAAGATCTTGATTCCATAAGTGGTTAGCTAATTGCCATTAAATAATCCCATTACATTTCAGGCTGTGTATACCATGTCAAGCAAGATTTCGGACGATTCAACGGAGTGACAAATTCCTGGGATCGGATGGTACCACTGGAAACGAGTTAGCCACTGCGGCTCCGCGCCTCAGCGAGGACTTCCTGCGGTACTTCCTTGACCCCCAGTTGCAACCCGAACCTTGGCCCCACGGCATGATGGCCCCAGCGATTGACTTCCCAGTGCGCG
>DASQXC010000004.1:0-18406 GCA_035639935.1 Terriglobales bacterium | reverse complement strand
GGACGCTGTGGGAAACGCGCTCGGCCTGCGGCCTGGGGCTGAGCGCAGCGATGAGCTGGTAGCCGTCACCGCGCACCTTGATACGGTTTTCGCCGCCGGCACGCCCTTGAATATTCGGCGCGAAGGGGAGCGTCTGTATGGCCCCGGCATCTCCGACAACGCCGCGGGTATCGTCGGGCTGCTGGCTTTGGCTTCGGCGCTGTGCCTGGGCCAGATACGGCACTCCGCCGGCATCTTGTTCATCGGCAATGTGGGTGAAGAAGGTGAGGGCGACCTGCGGGGCATACGCCACATCTTCTGCGAATCCCCCTGGAGGGACCGCATCGGATCCACGGTCGTGCTCGACGGCGCTGCCAGCGATACGGTGGTCACTCAGGCACTGGGGAGTCGGCGCTTTCAGGTCACGATCACCGGCCCGGGCGGACATTCCTGGAGCGACTTCGGAGCACCCAACCCGATTGTGGTGCTCTCGCGCGCCATCGCCCGTTTCAGCCGTACCGAGTTGCCGGTCGAGCCCAAGGTCAGCGCCAACGTGGGCGTGATCGCCGGTGGGACTTCAGTAAATTCGATTCCGGAAACGGCGAGCATGCGAGTGGACATCCGCTCGGCTTCGCAGGAAGCAATGGAGCGGGCGGAACGCGCGCTGCGGGAAGCGGTGGTGGAGGCGGCATCGGAATATCCCAAGCGCTCGCGTAACGGCAGCAAAGGTATCAGCTTCGAGATCCAGGTCATCGGCTGCCGCCCGGCGGCCGAACTGGATCCCAACGCCCGCATCCTGCAAGTGATTCGCGGGGTGGATGCGCATCTCGGCAACCGCGCGCGACTGCACCGGGCGTCCACCGACGCGAACATACCGCTATCGCTCGGGCGGGAGGCGATCTCCATCGGCGCGGGCGGCAGCGGCGGCGGCGCCCATACTTTACAGGAATGGTACGATCCCGCCGGGCGCGAGCTGGGATTGAAGCGCGTGCTGCTCACCCTGCTGGCGCTCGCCGGCGTGAAATGACGAATCCATTTGCCACGGATTTACACGGATTGGCACGGATCGTTTCCTGCCTTCCCCTCCTATTTCTTTCTTTGAGCGGCGCTTCGTGCGCGGGCGCAGCCGAGAAGACGACCGCGCCGGATGCGATCTTCCTTCACGGCGACATCTACACTGGCGTGCGGGCCGAGCGCGCGCAGGCCATTGCTGTGCTCGCCGATCTCATCATGGCGATCGGTTCCGACGCTGAGATTGAGAAACTCAAGGGCAAGCGTACTCGGATCATCGACCTGAGCGGGCATTTCGTCATGCCCGGATTTAACGACGCACACGTGCACCTGGCCAACGCCGGATTCGAGAAGCTCGACGTCAACCTGGTTGGCGCGCGGTCGCTGGCTGAGATGCAGGAGCGCATCGCCGCGCGCGCCAAGACCACGGCGCCGGGAGAATGGATAACCGGACGCGGCTGGGACCACACGCTCTGGCCCGGCGGCAAGCTGCCCACCCGCCAGGACCTCGATGAGTTCACCGGCGGGCATCCTGCGATCTTCACCCGCGTTGACGGTCATATAGCGGTGGCGAACTCGGCGGCGCTGAAATTCGCTGGAATCTCCCGCTCCACTCCTGATCCTGCGGGTGGAAAGATTGATCGCGATCGGGAAGGCGAACCGACCGGCGTACTGCGGGAAACCGCCAAGGACGGCCTTCTCGCCAAGGTCCCCCGACCTTCGTTGGCGCAACGCCGTCGCGCTCTGGAATTCGCCCTCGCTGACGCTGCACATTGGGGCATCACGTCGGCGCAGGACAACTCCACTTGGGAAGACTTCCTGGTCCTGGAAGAACTGGAGCGCGAAGGCAAGCTGACGCTGCGCATCACCGAATGGTTGCCGTTCGATGCGCCCCTCAGTCTGCTGGAAACACACCGCTCGCACCATCCACAAAGCGATCCCATGCTGCACACCAGCATGCTGAAGGGATTCATGGATGGCTCGCTGGGATCGCGCACGGCGGCCCTGCTGGCGCCTTATGCCGACGATCCCGGCAACACGGGCTTGCCACGATACGCTCAGGGAAAGCTGAACCAAATGGCGGTCGAGCGCGTGCGGGCGGGATTTCAGCTCGGGTTTCACGCCATCGGTGATCGTGCGGTCGAGATGGCGCTTGACGCCTTCGCTGCTGCTGAGAGCGATGCCCGCCAGCGCGGCGAGACGCCTGCGCGCGGCTTGCGTTTCCGCGTCGAGCACGCCCAGGTCACGACCCCGCAGCAGGTGAAGCGCTTTCACGAACTAGGGGTGATCGCGTCCGTGCAGCCAAATCATCTGCTGACGGATATGCGCTGGGCGGAAGCGCACCTAGGCAAAGAACGCGCCGCTTATTCGTACGCGTGGAAGGATTTCGTGGAGGCCGGAGTTCCAGTGGCGTTCGGCACCGATTATCCTGTCGAGCCGATCACGCCTTTCCGCGGATTGTATGCGGCCGTTACCCGCCGCAGCGAGGACGGCAAGCAGGAATATTTCCCCGGCCAGAAGCTGACCATCGCCCGGGCGGTCGCGGCGTATACCACCGGCGCTGCCTACGCAGAATTCGGCGAACGCGACAAGGGCAGGCTCGAGCCCGGCATGGTGGCTGATTTTGTGGTGCTCGACCGCGATATCACCAGAATCGAACCCGCGGCAATTCTCAGGACGCAAGTATTGCGAACCGTCGTGGCAGGAAAGACGGTTTATGAGTCGAGTCGTTGAGAGCCGGTGTTACAGAGGTGTCGTGGCAGCAAGACGATTTCCTGCTCAGCCCGGTGAGCCGAGACAAGTGAAGAGGCACGACTTCTAGCCGTGCCATGTTGTGCCGGGTTATTATCGGGCTTTAAGCTTCCGGAGGCTCAGCGCCTAAAGCCCCGGTTTCTTTAAGCCGTTCGCGGCACGCCTGAAGGCGTGCCCCTTCACCTGATTTTGGCTCGGTTAAGAGGGCGGGCGAACCTGCTGATGGGCCGGCGCACAACCATCGCTCAATACAGCAGAAACGGCAGCGTGACGGCGTTCGGCTGGCGATCGGAGGGGAACCGGCGCGCGCTGACAGCGAGGTCCACGCCACCGGAAGTGAACGGGGAAGGCTCGAAACGACAGACCGCTGCCTGCTGAGGGCGTGCGGTTTCCCTGTGCAGGCGGATTGGTTTTTGACCGAACCTCTGCGGAAATTCCACATCCTGCGCGGCACCGCAGCACAGGTACAAGCTAAGCACATCGCAGAATTGCAGGATGTCGGTTAGAAACTCGAACTCCTCCCACGAGCCTCCGGCCAGCAGCCGTTCTTGGCGCGCTCGCTCGGTCTGCAGAAAATCGGAAAGAAGCTTGCGATCCTCGGCATTGTCGATCCCGCACTCCAGACGGCTCTTCGCCAGACGCCAGAAATGCCGGCTCACCATGGCGCTGGCCAAGTGGGAGACTTCTCTCACCCGTTCGATAGAGTCCTGCCATGCGCGCAGGAAATCGCGCGGCAGAAAATCAACGAAGGACAGCGGCTTGCCGTCCGCAAGCGGGAGCTGCGCGTCGAAGGGCGCCCAGCCCTCGTCGTGCAGTGCGATCGCTCGCATTACCTCAGGGCTCAGCCCGGGGAGGAGCGGAGGTCCAAATGCAGCCGCGATGGCGCCCGACAAAGCCGCGTGGTCCGGCTGGGTAATCAGCCAGTATTCCGCGGCGCTCGTCTTTTGCGTAGGAAGAATCGCCTCCCACACTCGGACGCAGCCCTTCGCATCCCGTCCGCTGCCCATGGGACGCAGCACCACGGCTCACCGCCGTCGTGGCGCGCGTGCCACCCGCGCCGCGCTAGCTGCGGCTCCCTTTGGCCCGGAGGTCGAGGGCGGCTTGCGCATGCCTTCCAGCAGCTGTTTCAAGACGACCGCGCTGTTGTGTTCTCGATTGCGTGAGGAGAAGACCAAGGTGAGCATGCGCCGGCCGTCTGCGAGATCGTGAAGCCGTTCCAATCCCGCTAACGCCGCAGGAGTGGAGAGTTCGGCGAGATACTTCTTGCGAAACGCCGCCCACATCGAGGGATGAGCATGGAACCAGCGGCGCAGCGCGTCCGAGGGCGCCACATCTTTCAACCAAGCATCGAGTGCCGCAGCCTCCTTCTTCAGTCCCCGCGGCCAGAGCCTTTCGACAAGTATTCGGGTCCCGTCTGCGGGCGAGGGCTTTTCATACGCGCGTTTCACAGCAACCGGCACAAGTGCTCCGCTGGTTTGCAAAGGTTCGCTTGTCAACCCATAATAATCGTTTGCCGAACCTTGGGAAAATGCTGCTGGTGTTCCTGGCGTTTGCTATGGCAGCATGCGAGTCGCGCCCGCCCTACAAGAGCGATGCCGAACTAGGCCTCAATCCGCAACAGTCCCGCGGACGGGCGCTCTACGATACTTATTGTCTCCGTTGTCACGAGGCCTACATCTTGGGCGGCAGGCACGGGCCTTCGCTGATGGGAATGTTTAAGAAGAAAGAACTGCCCAGCGGTGCGCCGGCCAACAACGAGCGCGCCAGCGAGGTCATCCTGCATGGCCGCGCCAAGATGCCCGCCTTCAGTGACCGGCTCACTCCGGAACAGGTGCAGGAGCTCCTCGCCTACATGCACACACTGTAAAACCGATTGCCCAAGAAGCACACCCCAAAGAACTGTGATCCCGACCGACGGCTTTTTAAGCCCGAGTGTAGGGACCTTGTGTTTGGGAGCCTGGAGCTTCACTATCCGCGGGGGGAGCTTCCGGTTCAAACCGGGCTGCCGAACTCCGGTCTAAAGTACTTGGCGCGAACTGCTCGTGATCAATGCAGACGTTGTACAGGCGGCTCGTGAAACGCAAGGTCCCTCCGCTCGGGGCTCAAGCCCCTTCGGTCGGGATGACAATATTAGAGATTTGAGCAACGAGAACAATGGGACCGAACTTCTCCTGTCATTGCCTGCCAGCCACGCCCAGCATGAAAGCGGCACGGGGCTAGACAGCTCATCTGGCTGACAATCTGACTGGGGACGAAAATCTCGGGTCACGAGCTTGCGGCGATCGAACGGTACAATAAGAAGTTGTAAGTCGCGAGTCGCGACCTAAGGTAGAAAAGAGCACAGGATGGGCACTCAGCTCGTTCAAATCGACCTTGGGCCGAAGGTGCGCGTACCCAAGCCGGAATGGCTGAAGGCGCGCCCTCCGCTGGGAGAGAACTATCGTCACTTGAAGAGCCTGGCGCGGCGGCTAGGACTGCATACGGTTTGCGAATCGGCGCAGTGCCCCAACATTGGCGAGTGCTGGAACCATCGCACCGCGACGTTCATGCTGCTGGGCAACGTCTGCACACGCCGCTGCGGCTTCTGTGCCGTGCCCAAAGGCCGGCCCGAACCGATTGATTGGGATGAACCGCGGCGGGTCGCTGAAGCCGTGGCAGCCCTTGGTCTCAAGCATGCCGTCGTGACCAGCGTCAACCGCGACGACGACAACCTGGGCGGGGCCAAGGTCTTCGCTGAGACCATCCGCCAGATCCGGGCCCTGGTGCCCGACTGCAGCGTGGAGGTGCTGATCCCGGATTTCCAAGGCTTGGATGAAGCGCTGCAAATCGTGCTCGAGGCCCGTCCCGACATCCTGAACCATAACACCGAGACTGTTCCGCGGCTGTACCCCGTCGTGCGCTCGGGGGCGCGCTATCAGCGTTCTCTGCGGCTGCTGGGCAACGTGAAGAAGCTCGCTCCCGGGATGCTCTCAAAATCAGGGGTGATGGTTGGATTGGGTGAGACCACGGACGAACTGCTCGAAGTCTTTCGCGACCTGGCCGCGCAGCAGGTTGACATTCTCACCGTCGGGCAGTATCTTCGGCCGTCCAAACACCACGTTCCCATCGCCCGCTTCTACACCCCGGACGAATTCCGCGCGCTGAAGCAGGAAGCGCTCGCCCGGGGTTTCCGGCACGTGGAGTCCGGCCCGCTGGTGCGCTCGAGTTACCACGCCCACGAGCAGGCACAGAAGTGCAGCGTTTGAGACTCCGCTTGAATGTGCCGCTACAGAAAAACCCCACGGTTGGCAACCTCGGCCAAGGGTGGGGCACCCCAGGATGCAATTCAGCGCGCGCCGAAGCGCCGCGCTTCGTAGGCCGCAATCTCAGCCTCGTGACGCAGGGTGAGGCCGATGTCGTCCAGCCCTTCGAGCAGGCAGCGCCGGTTGAAGTCGTCAATGTCGAAAGAGGCAGCGAACCCGAGTTCATCGCGCACTTCGCGTTGTTCGAGATCCACCGTCGCGCGGTATCCTTCGACCTCCTGCGCTCGCTTCATAATGTTTGCTAGCTGCGCTTCCGGGAGCACGAGCGTCAGCAATCCATTCTTCAAGCAGTTGTTGGCGAAGATGTCGGCGAATGAGGGTGCGATGATGGCGCGAAAGCCGAAGTCGTCGAGCGCCCACGGCGCATGCTCACGGGAGGAGCCGCAGCCGAAATTGCGGCCGGTAACCAGAATGCTTGCGCCGGCGTAACGCGGCTGGTTGAGTGGAAATTTCGGATCGAGCGCGCCATCCAGCCCGCGGCGCCAATCGTAAAACAAGAACTCGCCGAAGCCGGTGCGCTCGATGCGCTTGAGAAACTGCTTGGGGACGATCTGATCCGTATCCACGTTGGCGCGGTCCAGCGGCGCCACCAAGCCGGTGTGTACGCGAAACGCTCTCATTGGAATCGCCACCTGCGGATATCGGTGAAATGGCCTTCGATCGCGGCGGCGGCCGCCATCATCGGGCTGACCAGGTGAGTACGTCCGCCGCGCCCCTGGCGTCCTTCGAAGTTGCGATTGCTGGTGGAGGCGCAACGCTCGCCCGGCTGCAGGATATCGGGATTCATCCCCAGGCACATCGAACATCCGGAATCTCGCCATTCGAAGCCGGCCTCGCGGAAGATCTGGTCGAGCCGCTCGCGCTCCGCTTCGCGCTTCACAGCTTGCGAACCCGGTACGACCAGCGCGCGCACTTTGGAGTTCACCTTGTAACCGTGCGCAACCCGCGCCGCAGCCCGCAGGTCTTCGATGCGCGAGTTGGTGCAAGAGCCAATAAACACGCGGTCCACGCTGATGTCCTCGATCGCCGTGCCTGGAGCGAGAGCCATGTACTCGAGAGCGCGCTTGGCGGCGCCACGCTCGGCGTCAGTGCGGGCTGCCGCCGGATCAGGCACGTGGCCGGTCACCGGCACCACCATGGCAGGATTCGTGCCCCAGGTCACAAAGGGAGCCAGGCTGGCGGCGTCAATCTCAACAACTTTATCGTAACGTGCGCCAGCATCGGATCTCATGTTCCGCCAGCGCGCCACCGCCTCCTCCCAATCGGCGCCCTTTGGCGCAAAGCGTCGCCCGCGCAGGTAATCGAACGTGACCTCGTCGGGAGCGACCATGCCGGCGCGCGCGCCTGCCTCGATGCTCATGTTGCAGAGCGTCATCCGGCCCTCCACGGAGAGGCCGCGCACTGCCCCGCCGGTATACTCGACCACGTGACCGGTGGCACCATCGGTCCCGATTGTGCCGACGATGCCGAGCGCCAGGTCCTTGGCGGTGACGCCTTCAGGCAATCGCCCGCTGATGCGGATCTCCATCGTCCGCGGTTTCTGCTGCGGCAGGCACTGAGTGGCCAGCACGTGCTCGACTTCCGACGTTCCAATGCCAAATGCCAGTGCGCCAAATGCACCATGCGTCGAGGTGTGACTGTCACCACAGACAATGGTCATGCCCGGTTGCGTGGCGCCCAGCTCCGGGCCGATAACGTGGACGATGCCCTGGTCGGGCGAGTCGATGTCATAGAGTGGGAGGCCGAATTCTTTGCAATTCCGGCGCAGTGCGTCGATTTGACGCGCCGCTATGGGGTCCGTGATGGGGAGGTGCCCGGGCGTGGTGGGGACGTTGTGGTCCACCGTAACCAGCGTGCGTTCCGGCCGTCGCACGCGCCGGCCAGCGGCACGCAGGCCATCAAACGCTTGCGGAGAAGTGACCTCGTGCACCAGGTGCAGGTCGATATAGAGCAGTGGGGGCTGGCCCGGCGGCTCGCACACCACGTGCTCCTGCCAGATCTTCTCGAATAGGGGAGCGGGGATGCCGGACGTCTGCTCGCGAACGGGCTGTTGAAATTCCACTAGCATGCCGCTATGCGTCACACCGCATGATACGCCCGTCGGCGATCGGCAAGATCGGCCACGGCGCTCTCCACGAGCGCTCCCATCTCCGTTGTAGAGATTCCGCGTGTGGCGCGGCCGTGTTGGGGGAAAAGATCGGCTGTGCGATAGCCAGCCTCGAGCACCTCGCGAATGGCGTCTTCGATGTCCTGTGCGCCTTGCTCCAGGCCGGCGCTGTGGCGCAACAGCATGGCTGTCGAGGCAATTGCTCCCAACGGATTCGCGATGCCGCGCCCCGCGATGTCGGGCGCGGAGCCGTGCACAGGCTCGTAGAGATCCACTTTGCCACCGAGGGTGGCCGAAGCCAGCATGCCCAGGGATCCGCTGATCACCGCTGCTTCGTCGGAAAGAATGTCGCCGAAGAGGTTTTCCGTAAGGATGACATCGAATGAGCCAGGAGCGGTGACGAGGCGCATGGCGCAGGCATCCACATACACGTGCTCAAGCCTGACGTCAGGATACTCGCGGCCGACGCGTGTCACCGTCTGTCGCCAGAGTTGCGAAGTCTCGAGCACGTTCGCCTTGTCCACCGAGGTTACCTTTTTGCGGCGCGATTGCGCTTGGCGGAAGGCGACGTGGGCCACGCGCTCAATCTCTGCGACCGAGTAGCGCATGGTGTTGTATGCCTCTCGGGCAGTGCCGTTGGCGAAGCCGCGGGGCTCGCCAAAATAGATCCCGCCCAGCAACTCGCGGACGATGAGGATGTCGGCGCCTTCAACGACCTCGGGACGCAAGGGCGAGCAGTCGGCAATGGCCCGATACGCGATTGCCGGACGCAGATTGGCGTAGCCGCCTAGCGCCTGCCGCAAGCGCAGCAGCCCAGCCTCGGGCCGCTCCCTGGCGGGAAGCGAATCGAACTCCGTACCGCCGACGGCGCCAAGCAGCACCGCATCGCTCTCCCTACAGGCGCGCAGCGTGGTTTCCGGCAACGGCGTCCCGAACTGACGTATCGCGACACCTCCCATCGCGTGTTCTTCAAAGCTGGATTCGAAGCCGTAAGCGTCCAGCACCGTGCGCAGGACGCGCACCGCCTCCTGCGTGACCTCCGGCCCGACGCCATCGCCGGGCAAAACTGTGATTTTGAGCCTCATTTTTCAGTACCTAACACTCATCATTCAGCATTCAGCCGTTTTGGCTGATTGCTGAATGATGAGTGCTGATTGCTCTACGCCGTGCCCCAACGTGCTGCCGACGGCGTGCTTCGCCATCCCCTCCATTCCGGTGATCGCGGGTATCTCTTCCTGAATGATGGCCAGCAGATGACCGTCCTCTACCACCTTAATCTGGTCTGCTAGAGTGACGAAGCGTTTATAGATGCGGTCCAGGTCGCGGCGGGAAAACTCATATCCGTACTGCTGGCACTTCAGTCCGAGCGCGTGCCGTCCGGAGTGCTTCCCCAGCACCAGCTTGCTTTCCGGCACGCCGACCGATTGCGGAGTCATGATCTCGTAGGTCAGCGGATTCTTGATGACGCCGTCCTGGTGGATGCCGGCCTCGTGGGCGAAGGCGTTGCGACCGACGATTGCCTTGTTGGGCTGCACCGGGGAGCCGGTGATCTCGCTCAGCAACCGGCTAGAGGGATAAAGCTGCTCAGTGTGTATCCCCGTGTCAAATGGGATTTGGTCATAGCGAACGCGCACCGCCATCACGATCTCTTCCAGAGATGCATTTCCGGCACGCTCGCCGATGCCGTTGATCGTGCATTCCACCTGCCGCGCCCCAGCTTCGATGCCGGCTATGGAATTGGCCACTGCCAAGCCGAGGTCATTATGGCAATGAACGGAGACAACCACCTCAGGGCGGTTCCGCACCCGGTCACACACCGCTTCGATGATGCGATACATCTCACGCGGAACGGTATAGCCGACGGTGTCGGGGATATTGACGGTGGTGGCGCCAGCTTCGGTCACCGCCTGTGTGACCTCACATAAGAAGTTAATTTCGCTCCGGGTGGCGTCCTCTGGAGAGAACTCGACGTCTGCGCACAGCGAGCGCGCAAAACGAACCGCTTCGGTGGCGCGCTCCAGGCACTGCTGACGTGTCATCCGCAGCTTGTAATGTAGATGAATATCGGACGTGGCGAGGAACACATGGATGCGCGGCCGCTGGGCGTGGCGTACCGCCTGCCAGGCACGCTCGATGTCTTCGTAGGCGGCGCGGGCCAGGGCCGCGATTTTGGGCCTGCGGACCTCCTGCGCGACCGCTTCGACCGCCTCGAAGTCGCCATCGGAGGCGATGGGGAAACCAGCTTCAATGATGTCCACGCCCAGGCAGTCGAGCTGACGCGCCATGCGCAACTTCTCATCCAGCCGCATGCTGCATCCAGGTGACTGCTCGCCGTCTCGCAGCGTGGTGTCAAAAATTGTGATCCTGGGATGTTCCATTGGCCGCCTCCCCTGTCGGCTGAGCCTCAGCCCAGGAAAGCAGGGTACGCGATGGTGTGGCTAAAGCAAAGTTTATAGTTCTTTGAGCATGATAAACATTACTTATGGTATATAACAGCCAGCGTCCGTCTCTCGTGGGCGGTCGAACCGTATGATCTCGATAGGCTGCATACACGCCCTACATAAAACCAAGATCCCTTGCTTGCGCTCCTTTCGCACGCTCAGATCGCGCCTCGCTCGGGATGACATTTTGAATTAGTGGCGGTACGGCACCGCTGAAGCCGTGCCCTTCCACACGGCCACAGCAAGAATGGAACTGCCAGGCTGTTCGCAGCGGGGTGCAGATGGACCTTTTTCAACTGGAAACTTTCCTGACGGTCGCGCGCGAGGGCAGCTTTTCGCGGGCGGCCAAAAAGCTGTTTCGCACCCAGCCGGCCATCAGCCAGGCCATCCGCAAGCTGGAGGAAGAACTGGGCGAGCCGCTCTTTGACCGCTCCTCGCGCGACGGCGTGCTCACTGATGCCGGGCAGGTGCTGCAGACCTACGCTCTGCGACTGCTGAACACGCGCAGCGAGGCCCTTGTGGCGCTAGACGAACTGCGGCAGATGCTGAAGGGTAAGCTAGCCGTCTCCGCCAATGAATTTACTTGCCTCTATCTGCTGCCCGTACTAGACGAGTTTCGCCGGCGGTATCCCATTATCAAAATCGCGGTGCAGCGCTCGCTCGCCAGCCACATCTCTGATGAATTGTTGAACCACAGCACGGAACTGGGAGTGCTGAGCTTTCATCCCGAAGACCCGCTGCTGCGCTCGATTGTCGTTTACCGCGACCAGTTAACATTGGTAGCGCCCCCGCAGCATCCGCTGGCTTCAGCCGCGAAGGAGGTGACGATCCGGGAGCTGGGGAGCCAGTGGTTCGTCGCCCACAACGTGCCTTCGCCCTACCGGCAGAAAGTGCTGGAGGCGTTCTCCCGCCACCGCGTTCCGCTGCAGATGCCGGTGGAGCTGCCCACGATCGAAGCCATCAAAAAATTCGTGGGAATGGCGAACGGCGTGGCCCTGATTCCCGGCATCTGCGTGGAAAGCGAGCTGGCGCGCGGCGAGTTGGTACGTGTGCCCGTCCGCGACCTGCATTTCGAGCGCAAGCTGCGCATCATCTACCGCAAAAACTCCAGCCTGTCGCACGCCGCGCGCGCCTTTCTGAAAGTGGCGGAGACGTTCGCGAAAACGAAGGGAGAGCCGTACCTGTTTCAGCCAGAGAAGTGAGCGGAAAGTCAAAAGTAAAAAGTACGAGGTAAAAAGAACGATACAGTCGAGGGTGCCCCACACGAGCCGGTTTTGCTCGGGTGGGGTTTTACATCGGCCTTAGCCATTACTTTACACGTCCCCCAAGAGGCAGCGCCTCCATTCCTCACATCCGCACGCGTGATGACGCAAGCTGCTCCAGAGGGCCAGTCCTCCCGACGCCTTACCGATCCAAGCTCTCACCCGGTTAATTGGAACTACCCCACCCGAGCAAAACCGGCTCGGGTGGGGCACCCTCGTGTATGTTCCTTCGCCCGCCCCAATGGCTCAATGAATCAATGACTCAATTCCTCAGCTCTCCCACGCTCCCAACAGTCGCCGCACCGTGACCAACTGGCCGAGATGGTAGGAGTTGTGGTCGGCCACCAGCAGCGCCTCGCGCAGGATGGTCTGTCCATCGCCGTGAGGGATGGGGGCAAAGAGGTCGGTAGCAGGATCTTCGACGAGATCCTGCATCGCCTTCAAATCGGCGCGAAACTGCCGGACGCTCTTTTCCCAAGCCTTGTCGTCAGGCGGAGCATCGGTTTCAGGCCAGTAGCCAGCAGGGAACTCGGGTGAGACGTGCTTGGGATTGCGGCTGAACTCGAGGATGTCCGACTGCGCGATCCGCATGTGCTCGAGCAGGCGCCACGGTGAATAAGGCAGACCAGGTGGAGTTGCGCCACGCAGATTGGGAGGCAGCCCGGCCAAGGCTTCCTCAAAATTCAGATGCGCGTTGCCGCCCCGCAACAGATCCAGGACATGCCGTCGCAGGACCTGATGGGACCGCCTTTCAATCTCCCCCGGTGCCCGGGTTTGTGATTTCGGAACCGCCTGCGCTGATTGCCGCTTAGCCATAGGTCGACCTCCCTGACACCGTCTCAATTATGCCAAGAATGGGAAGTGCAGAGTGGGAATCGCAAGTGCAAAGTGGCCCGGTCACTGGCGACCTTACTTGCCACTCTCCCATTTTCCAGTTTGCAGTTACGAAATTCTTGTTACACCCGGTGTGCTGGTGCGCGAAAGCTGCTCAATGGCGCGTTCGCGGGCGATATGGCGCTGGCGCTCTTGCTCAAGGGCCTGACGTGGGTCGCGCCCGGTAACCTGGCGGTACCACCCAGGAGCATGGGTCCACGCCCAGGATTCAGTGACCGTGCCACGGGTCATCGCTCGCGCCGTTCCTGGCTGGCCGATGGTGGAGATATACACATGGATGAAAATCCCGAACAACATGATCAGCGCCGAGATGTCATGCAACACATAGCTGACGGCAACCAGCGTGGCGCCGAAGGTGCCAGCTCCCGCCCACATGATGATGCCGGTGATCAGGTAAACTACGCTCCCGGCAACGATCTCCCAAAACTGGATTTTCTGCCCGCCGTTATACATGCCCACATCTTCCGGCTCGACCGGCTCCTCGTTCTTGATGAACTGCGGCAGCCGCTTGATCCAGCGGCGGTCGGCATCTGTCCACCTCATCGGGTTCCGCCAATTGATGGCCTGCAGGCCGAAGAACAAGACGAACCCAATCCCAAAATAGGGATGGAGAGCACGGGTGTTGGCCGGGCCGCCGAAAATCGGGGCGAACCAGCGGAACAGGAAGGGGAGATAGATCGCAAACCCGGAGAGCAGCGCCAGGAAGAAGAAGATCCCGTACGCCCAGTGGAGAAACCGCGTATACACGGAGTGGCGCTTGAGTTCGCCTTCGTGAACGACAGTACGCCCCAGCCTCTCAAAGATCCGCGGTTCCCGCTCTTCCATGCGTCTGGCGACAGTTGCCATCACGCCCCCTTTCTGCCTGCCGGCCCTTCCGGCCTTGTGGGCGATACCTCAGGTTGTTCACGTTTCGGGCCCTCGAACACGTAGTGGAAGATCACTCCCACAAAGCTGAACATGGAGACAATCAGCCCCAATGGCTTCAACACGCCCTTCCAGCCCTTGTAAGCGAACGAGACGCTCGGATTCTTGGGCAGCCTGCCGTACCACTCCGGGTGCTCGGCATCGTGCAGCACGTAGATGACGTGCGTGCCGCCGACGCCCGCGGGGTCATACACGCCGGCGTCCGGAAAGTCATAGTAGTCGCGCAATTGTTTGGCGCGCGCCTCGGCGAGCATCTTCATGTCTTCCTTGGTGCCGAAGTGCAGACAGCCGGTCGGGCACGCCTTGATGCAGGCCGGCTCCAGCCCCTGGCCGACGCGATCGGAACAAAGCGAGCATTTGTAAACCTTCTTCGTCGCCTTGTTGAATTTGGGAATATTGAACGGACAGCCGGAGACGCAGAACTCGCAACCGATGCAGTACTCCTGCTGGAAGTCAACGATGCCATTGGCGTACTTGACGATGGCACCGTCGGCGGGACAGGCATCCAGGCAGCCGGGATCAGCGCAGTGCATGCACTGGTCCTTGCGCATCAGCCACATGAGCGTGCCGTCGTCGCGCACGTGCTCGTCAAACTTGATCAGGTTCCAGTAGTTCCAGCTCGTTTCCGGCATGGTCTGGTAGGTGTTGTCGAAGGTGGTCGGCTGGAAGGGCAGGTCGTTCCACTCGACGCAGGCCACTTCGCACGCCTTACAGCCGATGCAGGTAGTAGTGTCAATCAGCTTGCAGACCTCAAGGTCGCGTTGCACGCCCTTGCCGGGCACTGGACCCGAGTGGCCCGAGATTTGTTCCGTCTGAAATGTCCTTCGTTCGGCCATTCTCGTGCCTCCCTTCTATGCCTTCTCGAGCTTCACAAGGAAAGCCTTGAATTCAGGCGTGTAGGCGTTGGGGTCGATTACCGTTGGCGTCAGTAGATTGGCTGGGGTGAGGCCGGTCTTGCCCGCGTCCTCGGCAATACCCTTGTAGCCCCAATGGATGGGCACGCCGATCTGATAAGTCTTTTTTCCGTCGATCATCAGCGGCTTGATGCGCCGCGTCACCATGGCCCTGCCAAGATACTGGGCGCGCGCGCTGGTCACCCTGACTTTCTCGCCTCCGCGGATGCCCATCTGGTCCGCCAATTCCGCCGGCACTTCCACGAACGGTTCCGGCACCAAGGTCACATTCATGGGGTTGTTCTTGGTCCAGTAGTGATAGTGCTCCGTCAGCCTGTACGTGGTGCATACTAGATTGAACCCCTGGTCAGGCGTGCCAAATTTATCGAAGGGCGTCTTAAGTCTCTTGATCACCGGGCTGTTCGATTGTTGCGGATGTAGCGGGTTGGCAATTGGGCTCTCAATCGGCTCGTAGTGTTCCGGGAAAGGACCATCGGCAAACGCCCCCAGTGGCGCGAACAGGCGTCCCACGCCCTCGGGAAGCATGATGAAAGGCCCCATATGGTCCTTGGGATGAGAGTCGGGCTTGAAATCGGGCACGTCGTTTCCCACCCACTTCTGTGCGGTTTCGCTCCACCAGACTTGTGGCCGCTCCGGGTCCCATGGCTTGCCGTTCAAATCGCAAGAGGCGCGGTTGTACATTACCCGGCGGTTGGCCGGCCAGGACCACGCCCAATTGGGATAGATTCCAAGACCTGATGGATCCTCCGTCCCGTGCCGCTGAAGCAGTGGTCCCGCTTCTGTCCATGAGCCGGAGTAGAGCCACATGCCACACAGCGTCGAACCATCGTCTTTCAGCATGGCAAAGCCGGGCAGTTGCTGGCCGGCCTTAATCGTCTGCCCAGTCTTCTCGTCGGTGATGTCCTTGAGGGCCCGGCCATTGATCTCCTTCGCCACCTCCGAGAGTGGCGGATTGTGCGGATCGGAGTAGGGCCAAGACACCTGCAGGATGGGACCGGGGAACTTGCCGCCTTCCTTCTGATACAGCTCGCGGACCTTAAGGAAGATTCTTGCCACGACCTCCTGGTCCATTTTGGCCTGCCCCGGCGGCGGCACGGCGATCCACTTCCACTGCAACCACCGCTGCGAGTTCACCAGAGTGCCGTCCTTCTCGGCAAAACCCGCGCAAGCCAGACGGTACACCGTGGTGTTGATCTTCTTCGTCTCCTCGCTCGAGGTGCCCGGAGCTCTCCAGAATTCGCTGGTTTCATCGGGGAAGATCTCGCCGACCACCAGCCAGTCCAGCTTCCCCAGAGCGGCGATATTCTTCTTCGAGTCCGGACCAATCATCACCGCATTCATGCCGAATGCGAGCAGGCCCTTGACCTCGCCGTTGTACATGCGGTCGAACATCTCCACCCAGCCGTAGTTGCGGTCAATCTTGTAGAGATTGTTGAACGCGAAGTCGCTCTCCTTGGTGGCATGGTCGCCATAAAAAGCTTTCAACATCGAAACCATGAATTTGGGTGTATTCGACCAGTAATTGAACGAATCCCACTCCTTTGGTTTCGACGCCCCGGGGGTAGTACGCTTGAGATATGTTGCCAGGCTGGTGTCGCTCGGGTTGGGGACTTTCAGGTAACCGGGGAGGATGTCGAACACTCCACCCATATCGGTAGCGCCCTGAATATTGGAGTGGCCGCGCAAGGCATTTACTCCACCGCCGGCGCGCCCCACGTTCCCCAGCATCAATTGCACCATTGCGGCGGTCTTGATGATCTGTGTGCCGTAGGTGTGCTGCGTCCAGCCGACGGCGTAGATGATGGTGCCAACCTTTTTCATATCGCCGTCTTTGCGGATGGAGGTAAACAGGTCGGCAGCCTTGAGGAAATCGTTTTTGGGAATGCCGGTTATTCGCTCCACCATCTCCGGCGTGTAGCGGGAATACTGCTTTTTCACTAACTGGAAGACACAGCGCGGATGCTGTAGCGAAACGTCATAGGCCGTGTTGGGCGGCAGCATGGGCGGGATCGTGGGCGCGCCGGCGCCCTTTGCGCCTACAGGACCGGCAGCCTGATGTCCGCCTCCCAGCCCCTGATGGCCCCCTGGTTGCCCACGCTGACCGGCACTGGGTGCCACCGGCTGCGATGACCCCACTCCAGTCTTCTGGTGCTCGAAGTTGGCAGCCGCCTCGCCGGCCTTGTGCTGGGCTTCCGTGGCCTCCGCCGAAGCCGTTCCTTTCTCGCCGCCGCTGGTGGCGATGGCTGCTCCCAGCGACGCCCCAGCCGGCGTCAGGTTGCCGCCTTCTTCATAGTTCCAGGTTGCCTTGTCGTAGGTCTGCGTCTGTGGGTCAAAGCCAGAGAACAAGCCATCGTCGGGCAGCTTGAATCCCTCCTTCACGATGAAAGCGGCATTGGTGTAATTGACCAGGTAGTCTTTCGCGATGCGATTGTTCTGGATGGCGTAGTTGATCAGCCCGCCCAAAAATGCGATGTCAGCGCCGGGACGGATCTGCAGGAAGAGGTCGGCGTTGGACGCCGTGCGAGTGAAGCGCGGGTCCACCACGATCAGCTTGGCATTGCGCTGCCGCTTGGCTTCTACCGGCCATTTGAAGCCGCAAGGATGGGCCTCCGCCATGTTGCTGCCCATAATCAGCATCACATCGGTATTCTTGATATCGATATAGCCGTTGGTCATTGCCCCGCGCCCGAATGTTGGTCCCAAACTTGAGACCGTGGGGCCGTGTCAAACCCTGGCCTGGGTTTCGAAATACGGGACCCCCAGGCCCGCGCGGATGGCTTTGATGGCAAGATAATTGAACTCGTTGGTGTCGGTGCAGCCGCCGATCCAGCCGATGCCCTCGCAGCGATTTACCGTGGCGCCATTCTTGTCCTTCTCGACGAAGGTCTCGTCGCGGGTCTTCTTCACCCAGTGCGCGATCTCGTCGATGGCTTGGTCCCAGGAGATGTCCTCCCAATGGTCGGATCCGGGCCGGCGCACCTGCGGCTTGGTCAGCCGCCGCGGGTTCATGATGTCCTGCTGCAGCGACGCCCCTTTGGGGCACAGCGTCCCGCGGTTAATGGGGTGATCGGGATCGCCTTCGACGTGGACGACCTGCGGGGTGACGTTCTTGGCTTTGTCGCCGATGGTGTGGATGATCACCCCGCAACTGACCGAGCAGTAGGGGCAGGTGCTGCGCGTCTCGGTAGTGCGGGAGATCTTCAGCCCTTGCGTCTGCGCCAGCAAGGGTGCGGCATCAAAGCCAAAAACGGTGAGACCGGCGCCTCCGAGCAGTCCGGCTTTGACAAACGTTCTGCGGGAAACTTCCATAATGCAGCCTCCCTGTACAACGAGATTTCATGGCGTACGTATCAGGACGGGAGCAAGACCCCAGGAATGGAGGAACAGCAATGTCCCTGGGCGGTGAGAAGCAGATAGAAACGCCGCCACCTGCGAGGTCCATGCCTACCTCCGGCTCTTGCGTTCCCTGAGGGCCTGTGCGGGTCGGCCCAAAAAAGCGGCAGAAGCCTACACCCGTAATAGTCCCAAAGTCAATGCACACCGGCAGCTGGGTGACGTCAAGCTGCTTGTGTAAAAACTCGGAGGGTACCGGTCTAGATAGTCAAATGCTGCTCCCACGAGGGGCCAACCGACGATTCCTCACTCGGTACTCGGTACTCGCAACTCGGTACTCGGTACACCCGTCCACCGACTTTAGTGCCACAAGCGGACTGCGGCCATGTGCTAGGCTGCCATGGCGAAGGATTCGTGTGACCATTGACGAAGAACTGAACCTGCTGGAAGACAACATCCGCAGACTGAAGGTCGAATACGACGTGTA
>DASQXC010000003.1:0-4791 GCA_035639935.1 Terriglobales bacterium | reverse complement strand
GCCGCGCCAACTATCCGCAAGTCTTGAAGGTGCTGCTCTCGAACGCAATCAGCGTTTACGGGGTGGCAGTGGGAGAGTCGGCGCTGCCGATCATCGATAAGATTGAAAAGGTCAACATTCCCTACAGCGGCCATGCCAATCTGCTGCCCCGCTACAGCAGCGCCACCGGCGGCGATGTATTTCCCGAATCCGACCGCAATGCCATCGAGACCGCCTACGCCCGCGTAACCGAGGAAGCGCGTAACCAGTACACCCTGGGCTACAACACCAAAGCCACCGGCCCCAGCAACACCTATCGCCACATCGAAGTCATCGTCCACCGGCCCAATCTGAAGGTCCAAGCCAAAGACGGGTTTTATTTGCTACCGATCGCTCCGGCGCTGTAACCGCAGGACATGTACCTTGAGCTGATGCCATAGGCCTTCTGTGTAGGGACGACCTCGTTCGTGCCGCAAGGAACTGCATAAATACTGGCTTTCAGCCCTACCCCAGAGAATCCGAAACAAAAGAAGCACTCCTGAAACAGGTGTCTTCTACTGGTCGAGGTGTCCGCGCGGTTACTGTGGTGTGGCTGTGCGGTTACCAGCCTGTGGTATAAACGGCGCGGAAGCAAAACTGCGTTAGTACCGAGCAGCGCGTACCGCGTGAAGCGGAACTCAGTGCGTGCACTCGATACTCGCAACTCGGTACTGGGATAAGGACAGACGCTTGAGCTTCATCAACTTCGCGGCCCGCGAGATCAACTGCAAAATCGTCTATTACGGCCCAGGCCTGGGCGGCAAGACGACTAATCTACAATACGTCTATGACAAGACCGCCGACAAGCAAAAGGGCAAGATGACCTCGCTGGCCACCGAGGCCGACC
Source organism: Terriglobales bacterium (assembly GCA_035639935.1). Taxonomy (GTDB): domain Bacteria; phylum Acidobacteriota; class Terriglobia; order Terriglobales; family Acidobacteriaceae; genus JAHFUA01. The sequence continues at coordinate 3,926 of DASQXC010000003.1, read as the reverse complement.
GCACCTTGTTCTTCGATTTCCTCCCGCTTGATCTGGGCACGGTGCGCGGCTTCAAGACCCGCTTCCATCTCTATACCGTTCCGGGCCAAGTCTTCTACGACGCCAGCCGCAAGCTCATCCTGCGCGGGGTGGACGGCGTGGTCTTTGTCGCCGACTCGCAACCGGAGCGCATGGACGCCAACCTTGAAGCCATGGAGAACCTGCAGGAGAACCTCGCCGGGCACGGCTACCACTTCGCCCAGATTCCCTACGTCCTGCAACTCAACAAACGCGACCTGCCCAACGCGCTCCCCACAGATGCCCTGCGCCGCGAGCTGACCAAGAAAGGCGAGCCTATGTTCGAAGCCATCGCCTGCCAGGGCACCGGCGTCTTCGAGACGCTGAAAGCCATCGCCCGCCAGGTGCTGGCCGAGCTGAAGAACAGCTAGCGCTCACTCGTCGGTGACGAGACGCGCCCTGTCGCGGCCAGCATGTGAATATGTTGTGCTTTCCTAGCGGGGGTGAAACCTGTCGGTCAGGCGATGATCAACTGTGAAGAGAACGCTTCTCATCTGCATGCCAGTCAGGTGTTTTAACAATCTAGTAACAAAGCTCCGCTACGCTGGGTGAGTTCCTACTTCGATGGTTTCCACGGACAAACCGGCCTACTTTTTGAACCGCGAGACTTCGTGGCTTGCATTCAACCGGCGTGTGCTCCAGGAGGCCCAGGACGAGCGTAATCCCCTGCTGGAACGGGTCAAGTTCCTGGCGATCACGGCCAGCAACCTGGATGAATTTTTCGAGATCCGTGTGGCCGCGCTGCTGCAACGGATTGAAGACGGCAATGCCGAGGCCGGCCCGGACGGGATGAAACCACAGGACGAGTGCAGCGAGATTGCACGTGAGACCCACGATTTCGTGGCTGAGCAGTACCGATGCTGGAACGAGCAGCTTCGTCCGGGGCTGGCGCAGCACGGTATCCGCATCTTGAAACCCAATGAGCTTGACGGTGCGACTAGCGATTTCGTGCGCGAATACTGCGAACGGGAACTGGACCCGCTACTCACGCCGGTTACGGTCGATCCGGCGCATCCGTTCCCTCGGGTGACCAATAAGGCGCTCTGCCAGGCGGTCCTGCTCAAACGGCGCCGCCGCTCGGCCGTCACCTATATGGGCGTAATCACGGTTCCGCGGGCACTGCCCCGGCTTGTGCGCCTGCCATCGCAGAACGGCACCACCGACTATGTCAACTTGGCAGATTTGGTAGCCGCTCACGCTGCCCAGATGTACCGTGGCTACGACATTCTCTCCGAAGCCGCCTTTCGCATTACCCGCAACAGCAATCTTTATCTGCAGGAGGAAGAATCGCGTAGCGTGCTGGAGTCAGTGCGTACGGAACTATATAACCGGCGCAAGGGCGACGCTGTGCGCCTGGAGATCGAGACAGACGCCAGCGCCGAGATTTGCGAGCGCCTGCGTGCCAATTTCAAACTCCAGGATTGGCAGGTGTACCGTACTGATGGTCCTGTCAACCTCTCACGCTTGATGCACTTATATGAGGAAGCTGACCGCCCTGACCTGAAGTTCAAGCCCTTCACCCCGCGCGAGTTGCACTTCTCGCGAGGGTCGCGGGACCTGTTCGACGAAATCCGCCGCAGCGACATCCTGCTGCATCATCCCTACGATTCCTATGATTCCGTGGTTTCTTTCATCGAGGCGGCCGCCGAGGATCCTGATGTCCTATCCATCAAGCAGGCTTTGTACCGCACCAACGAAGACTCACCGATCATGCAGGCTCTGATGGCGGCCGCGGGTAAGAAAGAAGTCACCGTGGTGGTGGAACTGAAGGCGCGCTTTGACGAAGCTTCGAACATCCGCTGGGCAAGGAGCCTGGAGGATGCCGGAGTGCAGGTGTTTCACGGCCTGCTAGGCCTGAAAACACACTGCAAACTTGCGCTGCTGGTGCGAACCGATCCCGACGGCGCGGTTCGAAAATATGCGCACTTGGGCACCGGCAACTATAACCCTTCCACCGCTGCCTTCTATACCGATCTCAGCCTGCTTACGGCCGACAGCGAACTGACCGATGCAGTCCACGACGTTTTCAATTTCCTGACTGCTTACACCGAAAATGCCGATTATGGTCCGCTGCTGGTCTCGCCCCTGGGATTCGCGGAAAGGAGCCTGGGCTGGATTGCGCGGGAGGCGGAACATGCGCGCCGCGGGCGTCCGGCACGCATCATTGCCAAGATGAACGCATTGCTCGACAAGAACATTATCCAGGAGCTGTACCGCGCGTCCCAAGCCGGGGTAGAAATCGATTTGATTGTGCGCGGCATGTGTGCCCTCCGGCCAGGTGTTCGTGGGATCAGCAACCGCATACGAGTGCGCAGCATCGTCGGCCGGTTCCTGGAGCACAGCCGCATCTTCTATTTCGCCAACGGAGGCGAGGAAGAGGTCTACGTCGGAAGCGCCGACTGGATGCCTCGCAACCTCTATGACCGCGTTGAGGTGACCTTCCCGATCAAAGAGGCGATGCTGCGGCAGCGCATCCGTGCTGAAATCCTGGGAGCATACCTAGCAGATACTTCAAAAGCGCGTGTGTTGCGCCCGGACGGCAGCTACCGGCGACCGCAGATCCCGGCGGCCGCTCATGGAGGCTTCAGCGCCCAGGAATTCCTCATATCAGTTGCCGAAGGGCGGCAGAACGCGGGCGATATCCCACTTGTCTCCCGTGCGTGCGCTCGCACCCGCAGAAAGACCGGTAAGCTGGTATGATCGTGTACTTCTTGCGCCACGCGAGCGCTGGGCACCATCTCGCCAATCCAGCCCAGGACGAAAGGCGTCCGCTGGACGAAGAGGGTATCGAGCAGTGCCGGCAGGTGGGACGCGCGCTTGCGGCGATGGACGTTCACGTGGACGCCGTCATTTCAAGCCCCCTCAAGCGCGCCACCCAGACCGCTTCCCTGGTCGCCAACGAAATCGGCTTCGACGGAAAGCTGCAGCGCACACCTGCGCTGCGTCCTGACGCGCAGGTGGAAGCCTTTAGCGAGCTGCTGGCCCGGAACGCGAAGCCGGAAGCGCTGATGGTCGTCGGACACAATCCCAGCCTCAGTCAGTTTCTAAGTCTGTTGATCAGCGAAGGGGCGAGCGCAAGGTCGGTGGACCTGAAAAAATGCGCAGTCGCGCGGGTGGACCTGTCTGGCAAGATGGGCATCCTGAAATGGATCCTCACGCCCAAGATAGTTCAAACACTCTGCCCTGCCACCGCCAAGAGCTCCCGGCCGAAAACACTGCGGAAATAACTGCGTTCCTTTTCTACCGCCCAGAGCTCCAGATCGGCGCCACCGCGCCTGGTCACCAATCGCAGCAGGACTCGTCCGCCATCGGTCTGCGCCTGCAGGCCATTTACCGCTCCCCGGCGTCCGTGATCCAGAGCGCGCGCCAGCCGCAGCAACACTACAGCCTCAGGCACCAGTTCACGATCTTTGACCGGCAGGGGTTTTAACTCGGCGTCGGGAGGAGCCGGGCGCGACTTGCCCATATAACGTGCTATGGCCGCGATCAAGCGCCGCTGCTGGGTGGTATAGCCGAAAATCTCCGAGTTGGAGATGATGTAATAAGTATGCCGATGCCGGCCGGTGCGGTTCAGGTAGTAACCGACTTCGTGCAGCATCGCCGACGCCCCAAGCCAGTCTTGCCATTCCGGCGGGAGATGGTGGACCTCCTTCAGCCTGGAGAAAAGCTGGAGCGCCAGGTTGCGCACCCGAGTGGCAAACCTGATGTCCGCGCCATAATGCTTGCATGCGGCCAGCAGCGCGTTCCATCGTTCGGATTCGATCTGCCGCCGGGCGTGCGGGCCCTGCCCATAATCGGCCGCCATCTGGGCCAGCAAACCATCACGCAATCCCAGTGGGGAGTAGCGGAACCCGGGGATACCGTGATCC
>DASQXC010000002.1:0-7951 GCA_035639935.1 Terriglobales bacterium | reverse complement strand
GAGGTAAGGATCGCAGGGCCTGAAGGCCAGTCCTCTTGGAACCTTTATGACATATGACACGACTCGAGTCGTGCCCCTTCACCTGTTCTCATTATAGGGGAGCGAAAAAATTTGCGTCCATTTCGCCACGTGCGCGGACGTTCCACCGATTTTCTTAGCGGGGACAGCAACTTTCTCCCGCGTGCCGGGTTGGGAAAATTATCACTAAGGCAAATACCTATCTGGACGCACCATCGGGGATAGGGGAAGATGGGAAGGTGTGCGCCCGGGGTCGTGCTTTCTGCAGTACATGTCTGGCTGGCAATGGTGATCGTGCATCCGTACAGGCGTTGGGGGTGACTGGAGAGATTTCCCCCCTTCCTTTTCTTTCATCCGGGCATCTAATAATCAATGTATTCTGAAGGCATCATCCCAAAGGGGAAATCAGTAGCAACTCGCGCGCGTCGGAACTCATCATCTGTAGGGAGTGGCCGGCCGTAGCGGATATTTTGAAATCTGAGAGAAAGAAGGCGGTCCGAACTTTAGGGATATGGCGAACCAGGTATTGATTTCCCCTCAAATCGCAAGCAGTCTCGACAACAGCTCGCTGCATATGCAGCAGCTCATCGCCACGCTGGAACAGTCGTGGTGGAGCTCACTGAAGAGCAACCTACGAGACGCTTTCTTCCCCGAAAAACTCCCTCCCTTGAAACTGACTTCGAAGCCGGTCAGAGTGCGGGAGATCTGGGGCGAGTACAACAACCGAAAACCGGCAACGGTGGCATCCGCGATCGTGCACGGTTTCATGGTGGCGGGCCTGATCGCGATCTCCATTGCAGGCGCGCGCGCGGTCAAGCAAGAACTCAAGCCGCAGACGGTTGTGGATTTGGTGGCGCCGGATGTCTCGGTGTACATGCCGATTTCCAACAAACCCCACGACACTATCGGCGGTGGCGGCGGTGGCGGCGACCGCGACAAGCTGCAGGCTCCCAAAGGCAAGCTGCCCAAGATCGCCATGGAGCAGTTCACGCCTCCGGTGGTCGTAGCGCGCAATCTTAATCCCAAGCTTCCAGTTGAACCTACGGTGGTCATCCCGCCCCAGGTGAAGGTGCCGACTGTCAACATGCCCTCCTTGGGCGACCCGATGTCCAAAGTGGTCGGGCCTCCGTCGAACGGTACGGGATCGGGCGGAGGTATCGGTACCGGCTCCGGGGGCGGCGTAGGATCGGGCGAAGGCCCGGGCGTCGGCCCAGGTCGCGGCGGTGGAATCGGCGGTGGCGTCTTCAAGATCGGTGGTGGCGTATCCGCGCCCAAGCCGCTGTACACTCCGGATCCAGAGTATTCCGAAGAAGCCCGCAAGGCGAAGTATCAGGGAACTTGCGTGCTATGGATGATCGTTGGGCCTGACGGGCGCCCGCGCGAGGTACGCATGGCTCGCGGCCTGGGCATGGGCCTGGACGAGAAGGCTATCCAGGCAGTCAAGCAGTGGAAGTTCGAGCCTGCCCAAAAGGATGGTCATCCTGTGGCAGTGCAGATGAACGTCGAGGTTAGCTTCCGCCTGTATTAAAAAGTTTCAACTCTGAATTCCGCTGAGAGGCTAGTGGGTCTCTCATTTTTTTTTGCGATCCTGTTGTCAGGCTGCATTGAGCGATCGTGATCCAATCTTCGAGGTCGTCTTGCCGCCCGTGCAAATCTTTCCATGCCGTGTCCGCGATTCCACGATGGTCCTCGACTAAACCTTACATTTTCCACAGCTTTATTATGATTTTTCAGCCACTTAGATGAGCTGGGGCGCTGGCAAAAAAGTTGCTGAATTAGCTAGTGGAGGAGAGGTCTCCCATGGAACAAGAAAACACCCAACCGGAATTCCACGTGGAAACACATTCGGAGTCACACTCGAAATTCGGCCTGTGGGGCATTGTGCTCATAGTGCTGATGTGCGTCGCGGTGCTCAGCCTGGCTTTTGTGGTGCATGAGCATGGCATCGCACAGCGGTTGTCAACCGAGAACACAGCTATGACTGCGGCTCTCGGCCAGACGCGAGCACAATTACAGGACGTCACCACAAAACTCAACCAACTGAGCGAGGTGCAGCAGGCGAGCGAGGCCGCACGGGCCACCGAAGCTGCACGGACAACGGAACGGGCAGGCGGCCCGCGCCGCGGCACACGGATCCGGCGGGATGATCCGCGCTGGAAGAAGGTACAGGAGGAACTCGCCGCCCACCAGAAGGCCATTGAGTCCACCCAATCGGACTTGACCAGCGCTAAGACCGAGCTTTCAGGGTCCATCGCTCGCACCCACGAGGAGTTGGTCGCGCTCGCCAAGAAAGGTGAACGCAACTACTTCGAGTTCGACTTAAGTAAGTCGAAGCAGTTCACGCGCGAGGGGCCCATCGGCATCAGCCTGCGTAAAGCCAATACCAAGCACGTCTATGCCGACTTGCAGTTGCAGGTGGATGACGCCCAACTCACCAAAAAGCACGTCAATGCCTTTGAGCCGGTGATGCTCTACACTTCCGAGAGCAAGCAGCCGGTCGAAGTAGTCATCAATCAGGTGAGCAAGGACCGCATCCACGGCTACGTCAGCACAGCCAAGTACAAGCCCAGCGATCTGCCCGCCCTGAGCGGACTGACCAACGTGCCCGATAATCCCAGCGGCGCCACGCCAGTCGCGAATTCCCCCAATTCTCCGCAGCTGCAGAACCGCGTGCAGTAAAGGACTACGACTCGGTGGGCGGTAAACACCGCCCACCGCATCAGTTCAAGACGCTGGATCTGACCTGTTTTTAGACCGTAGGACATCGACCGCTTGAAGGGGTCCTGTTAGTCCTGTGTCCCTAACGCTGCTTGCTGCCTCAGCCGGCCTTACACACTCACCCTTGAAGTGTCATCCCGAGGCAGCGCGAGGGAGCTTGGCGACCGAGCGCAACCGGGGATCTCGGTTTTGCAGATCAGAAGCCAAAATCCTTCACGGCTGAAGCCGCTCGGGATAACAGACATGAGCGACGGGCATTCGGCATGCTGCGGGGCTGTTCTTCTGAGCGGCCACACTGATTGTGCGCACCAGTGTAAAAGCGTCTGTTTGAGATTGCACAAGGAGTGGTGCTTATCTATTCCGGCGAGCCTGAGAATCTATGCCGACAGGCGCCGCTTCCTCCAACTCTGAAGCCAGCGATGGAAGAAGGCGGAGCGAGTCGCTACCAGCTCCTGCACCGCGGCCAGGAACTGATCCGGCGGCACACTCTTGGAGACGAAAGTGTCTGTCCAGCGCAGAGCGGCCGGGGGCACACGATCATGCGCTGACAGCATCATGATGGGCAGGTCGGGCTTGAGCTGCTTGATGCGTGCGGCCACTGCATCTCCCATCATCTCGGGCATGCGGTAGTCCAGAATCACCGCGTCGATGGGCACCGACTGCAGCAATTCGAGGCTCTCGCGCCCGCTCGTGGTCGCGACCACTTCATATCCGTGCTGCCGGAGCAGAAACTCGCGTCCGATGAGCCCGTTCAACTCGTCATCTATGCACAGAATCGTCGCCTTCCGCATAAGCTAGCCCCTGGGGTCAGAACCCTTACTCCTGATCTAAGCTGGCTGGTTATTGGCAGGTATGCACGAGCCATGCCAACAGGAATCTCTCGTCTGCACCGTCACTTAGCGATGACCTGTATCTGGGCCCGATGTAATTCCTACGCATGAGAGCAGAGGGATAGCTCGGATGAGGGCCGACCAGTGCAGCAGAAGTTTGGGCTTTCGGGGCGTCGTGATAGTGATAGCATTGTATATCCTTGAATATCCAGAGGCCACCTTTGGAACTGCGCGGCATCTGACCCTACATTGGAGAGGAGTCAAACAGCTTCCTCCAGCGCGGAGCAGCGATCCCGGTCCTGCTTCGGTCGGCCTCAGCTTGAGGGACCTCGGCTCCTCTCCACACTACTCGGCTCCTCTACGCTATAGGAGCTTGGAAGCGGGCAGTACGGAAGTCTTCCCAAAGCAGCAGACACAGATATAACGGATCACGAGACCCGGACATCACTTGGATGTGTGCAGCGCTGGTTACCGCACCGCTTTCTTCTCCAACGCTACAGGCCGGGCACTGCGCGGGGGACGGCGGGCACTGTCGCGCACCGCGCGCATATCGAGTTTGAGCTCGTTGATGGTGCGGCTGAGGGTGTTGCGGTGCATTCCGAGCTCACGCGCCGATTTGGACTGGTTGCCATGGTTCTCGTTCAACACAGCCACAATAAAGCGCTTCTTGAACTCCCGCACCGCCTCGGAATATAGAATCCCGCTCTTGTGCATTTGGCCTACCAGGGCCTCGAGCTGGTCTCTCACGACCGCCTCCTCCGCGCGCTAATGATACGCACTTCGTATCTGAAGCCGATCACATCACTGGCAATGCCCATTCATTGTCGCGTTGCTTGCACGCCCGTCGCTTCGTGCTTCGCAGCCGACCCCTGGCGTAATTTCTGGCGCAATGCGGTCGGAGTCATCCAGCCCATGCCGCGCGCCGCCACCAGAAAATAACCTCCCAAACCCGACCGCGCGAGAATTTGCGACTGGGGCGCGAATGCCGCCAGGACCAGAACCAGCACGGTCACGATGATGCTCCCGCGCACCAGACCGAAAGCGGCACCCAGTAATCGGTCCGCCCAGCCGAGGCCGGCCTCTCGCGCCAGCCAGCGTGCGATCCGGCCAAAAATCCCCGCCGCGATCATCAAGCCAAAAAAGATGGCCAGGAATCCGACGCTCTGCGCCACCGCCGGCGATTTCACGTAGGGTTCGAACCAGGGTGCGACGCGCCAGTATTCCCACGCCGCCAGCAGGAATCCCAATACCACACCCGCCAGCGAGATCAGCTCGTGCAAAAAACCTTCGGCCGCCGCCAGCAGTACCGACAGCACCAGAATGACGACGATCGCCCAATCCAGACCGTTCATGCCGGCAGCTCGCGCCCGGTGAGCCGGCGATACGCTTCCATGTACTTCTCGCTGGTCTGCTGCACCACCTCGGCGGAAAGGGCTGGCGCCGGCGGCTGCTTGTTCCAGCCGATATGTTCCAAGTAGTTGCGGACGAACTGCTTGTCGAATGATTCCTGGCTGCGTCCCGGCTGATAACGGTCGGCGGGCCAAAAGCGCGAGGAGTCGGGCGTGAGTACCTCGTCAGCCAGCACCAATCCCCGCGGTGTGCGTCCGAATTCGAACTTGGTATCGGCGATGATGATGCCGCGCGTCTGGGCATGCTCCGCCGCTTTGTAATAAATGCGCGAGCTCAATTCGCGCAGCTGCTCGCTCAGTTTGGGGCCGGCGCGTTGCGCCATCTCCTCGAAGCTGATGTTCTCATCATGACCGCTCGTGGCTTTAATGGCCGGCGTGAAGATCGGCTCGGGCAAGCGGTCCGACTCGCGCAGGCCGCCTGGCAAGTCAATGCCGCACACTCTGCCTGTCTGCCGGTATTCCTTCCACGCTGAGCCCGAGATATATCCCCGCACCACGCACTCGATGGCGATCATGTCGGCACGGACCACCAGCATAGAGCGGCCCTGTAGCTGCTCGGCATAACGCCGCAGGTGCGCTGGGTAACTGTTAATGTCCGCGGTCACAAGATGATTGGGCACGATGTCCTTCAGGAAGTCGAACCAGAACAGCGACAATTGCGTCAGCACCTTGCCTTTATTCGGGATACCGCTCGCCAGCACGTAGTCGAACGCCGAGATGCGGTCCGTGGCTACCAGCAACAGATGCTCGTTGTCTGCCCGATAAAGGTCGCGTACCTTGCCGCTGGCATAGAGCTCGAGGTCGGCAAAATCGGTTTCTAGCAGGATTGGTTCCAATGCCTGATCCGTCACGTGAGGATACGGTCCTAGGAATTTTCGGCGTCCTGAGAGACAGCGTATTCTAACCGCGGGAGCTTTTTTGTCAACGCTGGCGGGCTGCGCGGTGTTGGAAATCGAAGCACGAGACCCTTTGGTTCCTGCACGTCCACTACCTAATGTCGTGAGCTGCGCGAGGGAGCCCGCCGTACGGGCCACCGAACTCGAGCGAAGGATCTGCATGGTGTGGTTCGAGCCCATGCGGTTCGTTGAGGAAAAACATCGAGCGGCGATTTCCGACCTTCGAATGCGTTTTGCGAACTGCATTGCACCGTTCGGCCCAAGGAGCCGTATGGGCAGAATGACAGTTGGAAAACCAATGATGCTCCGCACATTTGCGGCGCTATAGAATTACATTCACCGGTTCTGACTACCGTCGCTCTCCCCGCATAACGTCGGCCGCGGTTTCTCTCGATCGGACAAGGCGGACCTTCGTGCCCTCGACCATCACCTCCGCCGGGCGGCCGCGGCTGTTGTAGTTCGAGGACAGGGACATGCCATACGCACCGGTGTCCAGCACGGCCAGCAACTCTCCCTCGCTGAGCGCTGGCATTTGACGGTCACGTGCTAGAAAATCGCCCGTCTCGCACACTGGGCCGACGATATCCACCTCGGCTTTGCTGCTGCGCTCGGGGTTCGCCACTGGCACGATCTCATGATGGGCGGCATAGAGGGCAGGCCGGAGGAGATCGTTCATTGCCGCATCCACGATCACGAAGCGTTTGTGATCATTGCTCTTGAGGTAGAGCACGCGGCTCAGCAGCACGCCCGCCGGCCCGACCAGTGCGCGCCCGGGCTCGAGCAGCAGGTGGACTCTCAGCGCCCGCAGCGGTGCGAGCACCGCCTGCGCGTAAGCTTCTGCGCGACGATTGAAGTCATCTTCTCCCTGGTATGCGATCCCTAATCCGCCACCTGCATCGACGTAGCGGAGAACGCGTCCCTCACCCGCGAGCTGCCTCACTAGTTCGCCGATGTAGAGCATGGCTTGCCGGAAAGGCTCGACGTCGGTGATCTGCGATCCGATGTGCACGCTGATACCAGCAGCTTCAAGATATTTCTCCCGAGCGGTTCGGGCGTAGAGTCCGGGCGCCTGTTCGATGGCCACGCCGAACTTGTGCTGGCGAAGCCCGGTCGAGATGTAAGGATGCGTTTCGGTCTCGATGTGCGGATTAACGCGTAGAGCCACCCGTGCCTTCTTTTTGGTATGGGCCGCACACCGCGCCAGAACTGCCAGCTCGCCCTCGCTTTCCACGTTGAATAGCAGGATGCCGGCGCGCAGTGCGGCTGCCATCTCCTGCTCGGTTTTGCCCACACCTGAGAACACGACGTTCCGGCTGGCGCGGCGGTCCACTTTAAGCACGCGCGCCAGTTCGCCACCAGAGACCACGTCGAAGCCCGCGCCCAAGCGGTGAAGCAGCGCCAGCACCGCCAGGTTTGAGTTGGCTTTGACGGAATAGCAGATAGTGCGGGGCGCACCGGCGAACGCGCGCTCAAAGATGCGAAAGCGCTCGCGAATGGTCGTGGCCGAATAGACATAAAGAGGTGTTCCAAACTTCTTGGCCAATCCAGAAAGCGGCATCCCTTCGCAATGCAGCTCCTGGTCGCGATAGTAGAATCCGGGGGCTCGGAGCACGCGATGATTATTTACTAAAAACCAGGGAGTAGGGAGTAGGGAGTAGCGAGTAGAGAGGGTTCAGGTTATCGAGTTGATTAGACCGTTCAGCACGCGGGACAGTTCATCGCACGCCTTCAGCAAGGGCGTGACGTCGGCGGCATTGATGTAGTGCAATTCGTTCGCAAGTTCGATCTGGGTTTCTACCTCGTAAAGGTACCCGCGCGCCTGCATAAGAAAGTGCGCGAAGTCCTTCTTAGTTCCCCGTCCCCGCCCCTCCGCGATGTTACTGGGGATGGAAACAGCTGCTCGGCGCAACTGTGTCACCAGCCCCAAACCGTTCTTCGTCCGGAAAGCGGCGCGTAATTTCGTAGACTTGTCGGGCTAGGGCTTTGCCTTGCTGCCAGGCGATGAGATCACGAAATGTCTGTGTCATTCCTCCCTCCTCCCTCCTCCCTCCTCCCTACTCCCTACTCCCTCCTCCCTACT
>DASQXC010000001.1:0-4034 GCA_035639935.1 Terriglobales bacterium | reverse complement strand
GCTGGTCTTTCTCCTGACCTTCTCGGCAGCGGTCGGGCTGAAGCCGCCGCAGTTCACATCGCCGGTGCTGCGCAGCGGGTGGATAGTGGTGCACATCGCATTGATCTTCACCGGCTATGCGGCGCTGTTCTTCAGCTTCGCCGCCAGCCTGCTGTACCTGCTGCAGGAGCGCACCTTGAAATCCAAACATCCCAGCGGGCTGATGTCGCGGCTGCCGGCGCTGGAAGTCATCGACCAGATGGGCTACCGTTCGCTCCTGCTGGGATTTCCCTTTATGACTTTCGGGATCGTCGCCGGTTCGGTGATCGCGCAGGTGGAGTTCGGATCGCGCTATTTCTTTGATCCGAAGATCGTGCTTTCGCTGCTGATGTGGGCGGTGTACATGCTGCTGGTGTACACGCGCTGGAACGCCGGCTGGCGCGGGCGGCGCGCCGCCTATCTTTCCACCTTCGCATTCCTGGCGGCCGTTCTGGCTTGGGCAGCAAATTACGTGAGCGGAGTACACAGGTTTATTGCTCCATGAATGGCTTCGTGCTTATCGGCGTGAACCACAAGACAGCGCCGGTCGAGGTGCGGGAGCGGCTCGCGGTCCCCGAGTCGCGTCTGCCGGAAGTCACGAAGAGGCTGGCCGAGCAGCCCGGCATCGAGGAAGCGATGATCATCTCCACCTGCAACCGGGTGGAGCTTCTGGCGCGCGCGAGCAACGGCAGGGCCGACCTGCGCGGCTTTATCCGTGAGCATTTGCAAGTCGAGCCTTGCAAGGTGGAGCAGCACCTCTACGAATATCGCGAACGCGAGGCGGTGCGCCACTTGTTTCGGGTGACCTCGAGCCTGGATTCGATGGTCGTAGGCGAGCCGCAGATCCTCGGGCAGGTGAAACAGGCATTTGCAGTGGCGCGAGGCGTGGGCGCTGTCAATTCGCACCTGGACGCGCTGGTTGCGCGAGCTTTCGCGGTGGCCAAGCGCGTGCGCTCGGAGACCGCCATCGGAGCCTCAGCCGTGTCGGTTGCCTCCGTTGCGGTAGAGCTGGCACAGAAGATCTTCGGCTCGCTTCAGGGACGCGCCATGTACCTGATTGGGGCAGGGAAGATGAGCGAGTTGGCCGCGCGGCGCCTGCTGACGCAAGGCGCAGCCGCCATCTTTGTCGCCAACCGCACTTACGAGAAGGCTCTGGAGATGGCGGAGCGCTTCGGCAGCCACGCCATCCATTTCGACAAGCTTTACGAAACCGCCGACAAGGCCGACATTGTCATCACTTCAACCGGCGCGCCGCACACTATCTTCCGTCGCGAACATGGGGAGCGCTTCCTGGCCCGCCGGAGGCACCGTCCGATGTTCTTCATCGACATCGCTGTCCCGCGCGACGTCGATCCGGCGATGAACGAACTGGACGGCATCTTTGTCTATGACATTGACGACCTCCAGCAGGTCGCGGCCGCGCACGTTGCTGACCGTAAGAAAGAAGCGGCGCGCGCGGAGCAGATCATTGACTCGGAAGTCGAGCGCTTCCTAGCGCGGGTGCAGGCCAGCATTGTGGTGCCCACTATCGTTTCGCTGCAAGAGCACCTGGAGAACATCCGCCAGGCGGAAGTCGAGCGCGTGCGCGGACGCCTCGGCCAGATCACGCCCGAGCAGGACGCAGCGATCGAGGCGCTTACCCGCGGCATAATCAACAAAATCCTTCACACTCCCATCACTGCTTTGAAAAGCGCGGCGCGCGACCAAGGCGAAGGCCCGGTGGTGGACCTGATTCGCCGCATCTTTAATCTGGAAGAAAATATGGCGAAAGCGGCCAAGAACGGATCGCAGGACTGAATGGCCAAACTGCGCATCGGTTCGCGCGGATCGCAACTGGCCCTGTGGCAAGCCAACCACGTTGCCGGCCTGCTGCGCGCCCGGGGCCATGATGTCGAGATCGCGGTCATCAAAACCACAGGCGACAAGTTGACCGAGGTGGCGCCGGCGCAGGTCGGAACAAAAGGAATCTTCACAAAGGAAATCGAGGAGGCGCTGGCTGAAGGGCGCGTAGATTTGGCTGTCCACAGCCTGAAAGACCTGCCGACGAAGCTGGCTCCGATTTTCGTATTGGCTGCCGTAATGAAGCGGCAGGACCCGCGGGACGTCTTTCTGTCGGTGCGGTATCACCGGTTTCTGGATCTACCCCGGGGCGCGCGCCTCGGCACCAGCAGCCTGCGGCGCCAGGCGCAGATCAAGGCTCTACGCCCTGACCTGAACGTAATCCCGCTTCGGGGCAATGTGGACACTCGGGTTTGCAAGCTGGAGAGCGCCGAATTCGATGCCATTATCCTGGCCGCTGCCGGGGTCAATCGCCTGGGGCGTAATGAGCGCGTGCGCGAAGTCTTGCCGGTGGACATCATGTGTCCGGCGGTGGGGCAGGGAGCGCTGGCGATCGAGACACGAGCCGAGGATGCCGCCACTCTGAAAGAGCTGGCATCTCTCGACGATGAAGACTCGCGACGCGCGACCATGGCCGAGCGAGCACTGCTACGCACTCTGGGCGGTGGCTGCCAGGTTCCGGTGGGCGGTTACGCCGAGCCCCTGGATGGAGTCCTGAAGCTCACCGCCATCATTGCCCGACTCGACGGTTCCGAAGTGCTGCGCGACCAGCAGACAGGGAGCGATCCTGAAGAATTGGGCGTACGTGTTGCTCAGAGCCTTCTCGCACTGGGTGGCAGAAGCATCTTACGAGCGGTGTACGGCGAGGCTGTTGCCGTCCCGCAACAACCATGAGCGGCAAATCCCAACCTAAACGTTTGCATGCAGTGGGGAAGCCGCTGGCCGGTGAGCGCGTCCTCGTGACCCGTGCCAAAGACCAGGCCGGCAGCCTGGCTGGAGAAATTGAAGCGCTCGGCGCCAACGTGCTCGAAATTCCGGTGATTGAGATACGGCCGCCGGCATCCTACCAGGCGCTCGACGCCACGCTCGCCAACATAGAGAATTATGACTGGCTCATCCTGACCAGCGTCAACGGGGTCGAAGCCCTGTTTTCGCGCATGAACACACTAAGCCTCGGTCCGGAGAAGCTCCTGCATCTGAACATCGCTGCCATCGGACCGGCCACGCGCGAGAAGATCGAGGAGCACGGCCTGCCCGTGGACGTGGTTCCAGAGCAGTATGTGGCGGAATCGGTGGTGGAGGCGCTGCGTGACGCGGTCAGCGGCAAGCGCGTGCTGCTGGTGCGCGCCAAGCTGGCGCGCGATGTAATTCCCGAGCAGCTCCGCCTGGCGGGGGCCAAGGTGCATGTGGCTGAGGCCTATGAAACCGTCGTGCCGGAAGGGTCGCGCCAGCGGCTGCAACAGGCGCTCGCTGATCCCCGCCAACGCCCCACGGTGATTACGTTCACCAGCTCCTCGACGGCACGCCATTTCGTGGCGCTGCTAGATTCTGAGAACCCCGCCGAATCACTGCGTGGGATCACCATCGCTTCAATCGGCCCCGTGACCTCCGCCACGCTGCGGGAGTTGGGGCTGCGAGTGGACGTCGAGGCCGCTGAATACACCGTCCCAGGATTAGTGAAGGCGTTGGCCGAACGTAGGTAGGGTGGCAACGCCGGCTGCTAATGAAAGCCGGTGCTGCGCCTCATCTCTCCGCGGCGGCCGCATCGCCCTTGCGCCACACGTAAAGGTTGGCATCGTCAGCGGCGGTAACTACGCGATAATTGTGCTTCTTGCTGCCACGGCTCAGGGCCGAGCGCACCTTCTGAAGGCTGGTTCCGAGCTGGGCGAGGGGAATCTTGACCGCCTCGCTGGAGGGGACTCCTTCCACGTCGGCGAGGATGCGGGCCACGAGCTGGCTGTGCTTCCCTTTGCGGGAATGGGGGACCTCGCTGATGCCGACGGAGGAGAAGTTCAGGTCCGACCCGTTGCCATTGGTGTTGCGGCGATGCTTGCGATATCCATTGTTCCGGGCCATAGCGCCACCTCAACAATGCGTATCATTAACGAGACGAAATCATATTCATCAGTAAAACAAAAGTCAAGCGAAATTGTCGTAACGCAAAACAGCGCGAGCAT